>JBCCRZ010000029.1:0-20644 GCA_039200855.1 Cyanobacteria bacterium P01_D01_bin.44
TAAATTGGAGTATTTTACAATGGCCAAATTCTCCAAACGCGAGGGAAAGATTGGTGTGCTCATTGAGGAGCATTTTGATGAAACGGAATTTCGCAGGTTCAACGAGTTCTTTCCTAAAAATGGATATGAGCTAGAGTATATTTCTCATCTCTGGAGCCAGGATAGTTTAACCTTTAACGGAAATGACCTCACAGAAGAAGTCACTGTTACTACAGAGCTTGACCACGTAGACCCTGCGGATTATGAAGGCATCATTTTAATTGGTGCATATGCCATGGATCGGCTTCGCTATGAGGAAGCGCCTCAGGAAGGAGAACCTAATCAGTCTTCTGCCGTCAAATTCCTACGGAAAGCGGTCGAAGCGATGGATAGTGGTGATCTAAAAATCGGGACTATCTGCCATAGCCTTTGGTTATTTTGCGCTGCACCAGATTTACTCAGACAGCGCAAAATAACCTGTGCCCACAATATTATATGCGATGTACGCAACGCGGGTGGTGTTGTTGTATATGACGGCGATAGCACTAAGGAGATCAATATTGATGGGGGACTGATTACGGCCAAGCATCCCAATGTAGTCGATGAGTTTATGAAGGTTTTCTTGAAGGCAATTCGACAGCAAAATCCAGTCGTGTCTGTTAAATGAGTAATAGTCATTAACCAAGAAAGAAAGAAAGAACTGCTCACCAGTTGACACTTTACAATAAAGAAAAATGATCGCTACAATACCCAGCTACACGGAACCCTCAACAGCAGTATACGCCTCAAAGGCGGGACGAACCCATCCTTTAGGCTCTACGCCCGACGCTAATGGCGTAAATTTTTCAGTCTTTTCAGAGCAAGCAACATCTGTCCAGCTTTTGTTGTTTGAGAGCCATGATGCACCGCAGCCCAGCCAGATTATTGAGCTAGATCCCAAAGTCAATAAAACCTTCCATTTCTGGCATGTCTATGTCCAAGGACTGAAACCTGGAGCCCACTATGCCTATCGGGTGGATGGTCCCAGCAATTTGCATGGAGCAGGCAACAGGTTCAACAAGAATAAAGTGTTGATTGATCCTTATGCCAAAAGCAACGCAACCACCTGCTGGCAGAGAATGGATGCCCTGGGTCATCACGACAATGTCACCACCTCAATGCGCAGTGTAGTCATTGATATATCGGATTATGACTGGGAAGGGGATCGTCCCCTTAATCGACCCATGAGTGAAACAATTATTTACGAGATGCATGTCGGTGGATTTACCAAGTCACCGACATCAGGATGTCGACATCCCGGTACGTTCTCTGCAGTTATTGAAAAGATTCCTTACCTAAAGGAGCTGGGTGTTACTGCCATTGAGCTGCTGCCGATATTTGATTTCGATGAAACTGAAGTACTGCGGGACGTTGATGGTGAACCCTTAAAAGACTATTGGGGGTATAACCCGCATAGCTTCTTCGCACTTGATAATTCTTACTGTTCTTCAGCGGGTGGAAAAGAGCATATCCAAGAATTTCGAGATATGGTCAAAGCGCTTCATAAGGCTGGAATCGAAGTCATTTTAGACGTTGTTTTTAATCATACAGGTGAAGGTAACCATCAAGGCCCAATGATTAGCCTTAAGGGTTTCAACAACAGTGCCTACTATCATCTTGTGCCATTTGATCGACAATATTACATGGACTACTCAGGGTGTGGTAATACAGTCAACTGCAATCACCCGATTGTAGAGAAGATGATTGTGGAATGTTTAGAATACTGGGTTCAGGAGATGCACGTCGATGGGTTTCGATTTGATGAAGGCTCTATTTTGTCTCGTGGACAAGACGGCACGCCTCTAGCTGACCCACCGGTCGTGTGGCATATTGAAACCTCCGGTACATTAGCCGAAACTAAGATTATTGCTGAAGCCTGGGATGCAGCTGGGCTTTATCAAATCGGCTATTTCCCCGGATACCGTTGGGCTGAATGGAATGGTCGGTTTCGAGATGATATTCGTGGATTTGTCAAAGGGGATCCTGGGCTAGTGGGTGCAGTCTCCTCACGCATGGCTGGCAGTGCAGACCTCTATCAATCAACCGGACATTTGCCGATTAATAGCATCAACTTTGTCACTTGCCATGATGGTTTTACGCTCAACGATCTCGTCTCTTACAATCAGAAGCACAATGAGGCCAATGGGGAAAATAATCAGGATGGCATTAGTGACAATCTGAGTTGGAATTGCGGCTTTGAAGGAGAGACAGAAGATATAGAGGTCGAGAAGCTACGCCGCAAGCAAATTAAAAATTTTGCAGCCATCCTCCTACTATCTCAGGGGACTCCGATGATTGTCGCTGGTGACGAAGTCAGACGCACCCAGAGAGGTAACAATAACGCCTATTGCCAGGATAATGAGATTAATTGGTTTGACTGGAGTCTTGTCGAGAAAAACACTAACATATTCAGATTTTTTAAGATGATGACTGGGTTCAGGATGTCCTATTGCAAAGATTCTTTTCGTCGGACGCATTTCTTCGAGGGCAATGTAAATGAGCGAGGGCTTGCAGATATTTCCTGGCACGGGACTCAGTTGTTCAGCCCTGGTTGGGATGACCCCACTGCCAGAGCGCTTGCTTTTACCATTGGCGGATTTGCAGGCGCGTCAGATGTTCACGTCATGCTGAATATGCATTGGGAAGATCAAACCTTTGAAATTCCAACGCTTCCAGGTAGGGCCTGGTACAAGGCTGTTGACACTGCTGAATCTTCTCCAAGGGATATTGTGGAAATGGGACAAGAAATCTTGGTTCCTGGCAATACCTGTCTTGTTCAGAATCGCAGCATTGCTGTTCTCATTTCCCGATAACATTCAGATTTCTAGAGTTTTCTAGAACATTATTTTCTATCTTTGCGGAGAGATTCAATGAATAGCATAGATTTTTCTTTCTCGGATATGGTTGCCGGGTATGTCACCGACTTTAAGCTAGATGGTGGGCAATCTGGAACTTTCTCACTCAGTACATCGGATGGGCGCGAGTTTGAGATTGCGTTAACCGCCTCAACCTATGCTGAGTTGGTTCGTAACTTAGGAGAGCCTTATCAAGACTGCACTGCTCAGATTCATTCAATGCTGACCCCTGGCCGATATCTTTTTGCTTACGGTATTTTCTATCCTGACACCCAACCATTAGGCTTTGAAGCTAAGCATATCGATTTTGTGGGTCGAACAGAAAGTGAATACCTTTTCGAGAAGCCAGACTGGTGGCTTAATCAGATTAAGGGGCTGGCCAATTTTTATCTCAAATCACAGTTTGAAGAGGGTGAGATTGATTATCGAAAATACCGCACGGGATTGGGACTAGTGGGGGCAAAAAATAAGAGTAGTCGGCAAGAGACCGATACTATTTCACGCTTAGTATATGGCTTTGCGACGGCCTATATGATGACCGGAGAAGATCTTTACTTGGAAGCCGCCGAAAAAGGGACTGAGTATCTTCGTAAACATATGCGCTTTCTAGACGAAGGAGAGGAGATTTGCTATTGGTACCATGGAATTGATGTAAAGCCAGATGGTAGTGAACAGAAAATATTCTCTTCCGAGTTTGGAGATGACTACGATGCTATTCCTGCTTACGAGCAGATCTATGCATTAGCTGGACTCACACAAACTTATCGAATTACAGGTGCTCCGAGCATTCTAAATGACATTAAGCTGACGATTAATCTGTTTAATCGTTATTTCCTGGATACGTCAGAAAAAGGAGGCTTTTTCTCTCATATTGATCCCATTACGCTCAGCCCTGATTGCGAATCATTGGGGCAAAATCGTCTCAAGAAGAATTGGAATTCTGTTGGCGATCACGCTCCGGCTTATCTAATTAATCTCTGGCTAGCGACTGGCAAGGAAGAGTATGCTGACTTTCTTGAACATACGTTTGACACGATTGAAAAGTACTTTCCAGACTATGAACATAGTCCCTTCGTTCAGGAACGCTTTTACGAAGATTGGGGCCACGATACAACTTTAGGATGGCAACAGAATAGAGCAGTGGTAGGGCATAATCTTAAAATTGCCTGGAACCTAATCCGGATGAATCATTTAAGGCCTAAGGAAAAGTATGTTGCCCTGGCGGAAAAAATTGCTAAACTTATGCCTGAGGTGGGTTTAGACCGGCAGAGAGGTGGATGGTACGATGTTGTAGAGCGGGTTCTAGAACCCGGCCAGCAGCAACACCGGTTAGTCTGGCATGATCGAAAGGCATGGTGGCAGCAAGAACAGGGGATCCTGGCTTATCTGATTTTGGCCGGTTCTCTAGATAAGCCCGAGTATAGAAAGTTGGCACGTGAATCAGCTGCTTTCTACAACGCCTGGTTCCTGGACTATGAGGCAGGGGGGGTTTACTTCAACGTCTTAGCTAACGGAATCCCTTATTTATTAGGCACTGAGCGGGGTAAGGGGAGTCACTCTATGAGTGGCTACCACTCCTTTGAACTGGCTTACCTGGCTACGGTTTATACCAATCTGATGCTAACTCACAAACCAATGGATCTGTACTTTAACCCACAGCCTGGGGGCTTCGAAGACAATATTCTGAGAGTGCAGCCAGATATTCTTCCGCCCGATAGCGTTCGAATTTCTGAGGTATGGATCAATGGTCAACCATACTCTAATTTTGACGCTGACGGCTTAGCGATCAAGCTACCGTCAACTCAAGACAAGATCAAGGTTAGGGTTCGTATTGTTCCAACCCAAGTCTCTTTCAGTGCGACCTTATTAGACGTGACGAATGGAACTGCCAAGATGTCTTTAGTGGGCTTGTTAGATACCCATGCTGTTCAGGTTTTTGAAGAAGAGCTGACAAAGATCAAAGGGCAATCGGTCAAGCGCCTCATCTTGCTATTAGATGGTTTACAATGTGTATCTGGAGCAGGTTTGCGAGCGCTAGCATTTGCCACTCAGAAGATGGATTCTGGCATAGAGGTTCATGTGCAAGGCGCTTCAGAACAAGTTGTAGCTAGCTTTCAGAAAAGCGGTTTTCACAGAGCTGTGAAGATATTAGAGAAGAGTGAACCCCTTAAGGTTTGAAACTCAAGTGTTCTTTTCTTCATCCAATATCGTTGAAACACGAGCCCAAACTCCGACCAATCTCGCCTGTTTATAAAGCGGGTCCGGAGTATGGCCATCAAGTAGCCGAGGACTGGGGATTAATCTTGAGAAAGAGCATCTGACTATGCCAGTGGCTAAACCAGATGGTAAGTAGGCACAGGATATTGCTGCACCTGCATACTGAGCCCTGAGAGTTCGAAGCAGTTGATAGTTTGCATCAGTAAATGGAGTTTGATATGGGAAAGCAAAGTAACTACTACCAGGGGTTATCGGCTGATTACTCAAGAGCAGGTCTGGTCTCTGGAGATTTGCAGAAAAAGCTGATCAAAGATGCGGAGGCGTATATCAAGCTTCAGGAGAGCAAGCTTCCTGACATTGGTTCTAAATATAGCCTGAAGCAGATTGAGAAAGAGAATGTAGATTGGTGGCCTGTCCACTGTGAAGCTCTAAGGCAGGGGAGAGGCGATCTTTTAGCGGGTGAATATACGGATGACTTGACCTATTTTTGTCAAGATGGCCCTTTTTACGGGAAGACAGCTGGAACTAAACGAGAAGCTAACTGGTGGGCCATTATTGCCCAGCCAGAGGTGACGATGGTTTGGCCTATCGTGATGTTTAAGGGTGAGGTTGTTTACTTTGAGTGGAAATGCCTCGATGATGAGACCAATGAAACAATTGCTAAAGGGAACGTGACTTATCTTCGTCGTGGCCATCGAGGAGGATGCTATCTCAAAACAGAACAGCTCACTTTCTATCGCGATGTCTTCGCATCAGAATCATTGATGAATTTGATCACGACTTAATTAGGAGAAAGTATTATGAAAACAATGGTTTTGGACAGTTTGGAAACAACTTTTTCTGATCTTGCAACCTGGTATGCGGATGAGGTTCGAGAAAGCTCTGGTCTGGCAGTAAAGCAGCGAGCTTTCATGTCTATTGCTTGTGATGTCTGCGACCAGAGATTATCTGGTCCGCTGGAGTTTCATATCAAGATGGCCTTGGATCATGGTGCCACCCGTCAGGATGTAAAAGAGGCCATCTTGCATATGGGGGTTTATGGAGCCTATCCAAAGTGTTTTGAGACAATTGCCAGGTTAAAGGAAGTCTACGCCGAATTTGACAAAGAAGGTTTGTATCTTACGGGTAATAAGGTTTCACATCCAGAACCAGATATCAATTGGGTATTGGATACCAGCGTTAAAGATGGCCTAATTGCATTTGAACCTCAGTACGGTGATCTTTCGTCTCGAATGGCGGGTGAAGTTTGGGGGCGTCCAGGCTTAACCCCGATGGAGCGAGTTTATATCTCAATGGCAGGTGATGTGAGTCAGCAGACGTTGAGCGCAGATGGCCCTTTCCCCTTTCATGTATCCTTGTGTCTTGAAAACGGAATGACTCGCGCTCAGGTTCGAGAGATGCTGATGTATCTTACGATTGATGCAGGCTTCTCTAGAGTTTGGAATGCCTTTGAGGCTCTCAATGCTCACTTTGCTAGACTGGATGCCCAGCTTTAGAGGTGTCTGTTTCTCAAGGTATTTTGGTTCGCTTTGTACTTATTGTTGTTACTCGGAGGATCGTCTGCTCATAGGTTGACAAACAAATTGTCTAACAATATGAATTAGACGATAAGTGTTGATGCTAGAGAACACTTTGATCATTGATGGCGCAGTACATGCTTTTGACTTTTCAGCCGAGAATCGTGTTGAGACATTTCCTGTAGAGAAGTTCGGAGATGTTCAAACCTTTTGGCACGAGGTAATTCATTCTGCACTCGAGTCTCCAGAGCCGGGCTACTTACAAACTCGAGAAGAGTTTACGAGACCTTGGAATGCAGAAGATCTGGCTCATGCTTTATTTGTCGAATCTAGTGTAGATATAGCCGTTGCGCACAGTGTTCAAATTTCGGCAGTGCTTCAAAATGGACCTAGCCCTTGGGATTCGCATATTAAACTTAAAGAGTTAGCGCCTGATCGAGTACTCTTGTATGGCGAAGTAGACACCTTTAGTGATGACATAAGTGCAGTCTTCGACCATATGGCCAAAAGAGTGAGTGAAGGTGCCGTTGGCTTTAAGTTTTATCCTTCAAATGGAATGTTTGATGTCGAATCTAACAAAATGGTTGCCATGCGATACGACGATCCCGAGATTGCATACCCATTCTTTGAAAAAGCACAATCACTTGGCATAAAGCATGTTGCCTTTCATAAAGCGCAGCCAGTTGGGCAAGGTCCGAGTGATATTGTCGACGTGCAAGATATTTCGACCGCGGCAGCGATGTTCCCCGATATGACTTTTGAAGTTGTCCATAGCGGATGGGCTTTTTTGGAGGATTCAGCTCTCCAAATGCAGATGCATCCTAACGTCTACGCTAACTTAGAATCGACCATGGGCTTGGTTGTACGTCAGCCTCGCCGCTTCGCTCATATTATTGGAACTCTACTCCAATACGGACAAGCAGATAAAATACTTTTTAGTTCGGGCTGTGTTTTAAATCATCCTGAGCCCATCATCAAGGCATTCATGGCATTCGAAATGCCAGAAGATTTGCGTGAAGGGTATGGGTATCCGGCATTAACGCTGGATATCAAGAAGAAAGTTCTCGGTGAAAACATGGCTAAACTCCATGGGCTAGATGTAGATGCCATCAAAGCACGTATCAAGGACGATAAGTGGAGCCGCCTACGAGCAAAAGGTAACGCTAACCCATGGAGTGTCCATCGTGGTCGAAAAAGTCTGGCAGCCGTTTAACTCAGTCATCGCTTTAACAAGTAGGACGCGAAATTATGAACACGCTATTTAGTACTGAAGAAAGTGTTGTTAGTTGGATAAAATCTCAGGTCAATGAAGTCTGCGACCCCTGTGGATTAGCCCAGGGACTCTCAATCGGCATGGTTGATATGGGGCTCATTCGAGATATTCTGATTCAGCCTGCGGACGCTGGCTGGGATGTTGCCCTAGCCATTCGGTTCACTTCTGCAGGTTGTTTTTACTTTCCATACTTTGAGCGAGAAATTCGTGCTCGGATAGAGACCCATCAGCAAATTGAATCTCTCGATATCAAGTGGGATAATGTGATTGATTGGACGCCAGACGATCTGAGTGACGCAGCTAAATCTAAGTTTAAGGAGCATAACAGCCTGTTGGCCTCAGCTGTTTCACAGCAATAGCAACCGTCAAAAGCATGGCTAAGTAGGTCAGTTCAATCAAATGTGTTCAACTCTGTGCTCACTAGCGAAGTCATCCCCGAAGAGCCTTAGGGGCATCCGGGGTTGACCTCCCCCCCAGAGCCCTACGCCTTGGCATATGCCCGTAGGGCTTTAGAGGGGACTAAGGGGGCGAGTCAGAACTTTTATCGGTCAATCAGGCGCTGAGGGTTAGGTTGGTAGGGTAAATAAGATCTCATTAAATCTGAAAGTTTTTTGGACGAAGCTTTCGGATTTTTACTGACTACGGCTGTCTCATTTGAAATTGTAAGCATCACATTTTTTTAACTGCGCATCAGAAAAAATCTCTAAATGCTGAGAGATCTCTCTAGCTACGTTGCAAGATTTCTCGGCGAAACTACATTTCAAAGCCCCTCGCGCCCTCGCGATGAGGTTATTGGGGTGCTTGGAATAAAGTCTTCGACAAACTTCATTGTAATCCTCAGCTAATTAGGAATTTACAGTCATGATGCCTATTTTATTTGTGTTAGATGACGATCTCGACGTTCTAAAAGCGATTAAGCGTGACTTGCATTATAAGTATGGACAACATTTCCGAGTATTAGGCGCAAATTCGGGGATTACAGCGCTTGAAACCTTAAAAAACTTAAAGTTGCGCAACCAACCAGTCAGCCTATTGTTGTCAGATCAGCGCATGCCACATATGACAGGCGTAGAGTTTTTTGAGCAAGCGATCGCAATTTTCCCCACTGCTAAACGGGTCTTGATCACAGCTTATACAGATACGGATACGGCAATCCATGCGATTAATAAAACGAAAATTGATTATTACTTACCAAAGCCGTGGACGCCACCGAAAGAGTATTTATATCCTATCCTCAGTGATTTGCTCGAAGACTGGCATGCCTCATTTGAGACGCCGTGTAGAGGGATTCGGGTGATTGGTTATCGACGATTGCCTCAGTCCTATCAAATCAGAGACTTTTTGACACGCAATCAAATTCCTTACCATTGGCTAGATGTTGAAACAGATCACGAAGCCAGTCTTTTATCGAATTGCGTGATACCTAACAATTCACAATGGCCTCTAGTGGTTTTTCCAGATGGCTCACATTTGGTGAAGCCTGGAAATGGTGAAATTGCTGAAAAACTAGGCCTAAAGACTCGCCCTGAACGCTCATTTTATGATCTGGTGATTGTTGGGGGAGGCCCCTCTGGTTTGGCCGCCGCTGTTTATGGTGCATCCGAAGGACTACGCACGGTTATGGTTGAGAGAGAAGCGCCTGGCGGGCAAGCTGGAACAAGTTCTAGAATCGAAAATTATCTAGGATTTCCATCGGGACTCAGTGGGGCAGATTTGGCCAGGCGGGCTGTCGCGCAGGCTAAACGATTTGGTGTAGAGATTTTGTCTCCCCAAGAAGTAACGAGTATTCATATTGAAGATCCGTATCGCGTGGCTAAATTAAAGAATGGGGCTGAGCTGAGTTGCCATGCGCTTTTAATTGCCACTGGTGTCACCTATCGCAGACTTGATGTCCCTGGCCTTGAAGCGCTGCGCGGAGCAGGGGTATACTACGGGGCTGCCACAACGGAAGCATCTGCCTGTCAGGGAGAAGATGTCTATATCGTAGGGGGGGCAAATTCAGCTGGCCAAGCAGCTATTTACTGTGCCCAATATGCACGAAGTGTTGTGCTTTTGGTGCGAGGTGCTTCGCTAGAAAAAAGCATGTCTCAGTACTTAATCGATCAAATTAGAGATACAAAAAACATCACAGTATGGTTACACTCCAGCGTTGTTTCAGTGAAAGGCAAGCCTAGTCTTGAAGCGATTACGGTTGCCAATTCTGTCACCAGGGAGATTCAAACGGTTCCGACAACTCGACTTTTTATCTTTATTGGCGCGATCCCGCATACGCACTGGTTAGGGGACACGGTAGAACGAGATCGGTGTGGCTTTATTTTGACGGGTCCCGACCTGATGGAGATAGAGCATTGTTCACGTAAGTGGCCGCTTAAGCGCGATCCTTTTTTACTTGAAATGAGTGTTCCTGGCATGTTTGCAGTGGGGGATGTTCGTCATAAATCGGTCAAACGAGTGGCCTCTGCCGTCGGTGAAGGTGCGATCGCAGTACAGCTCATACATCAGTATCTCAGTACTATTTAATATTATGATTGACACTGATACATTATGCCAGTTGCCATATTTTGCTGAGCTATCAAAACAGCAGTTAGACTGGTTGACGAAGCATGGCAACCAGATCACCCTAAGTCCGGGTGATTTGTTAGTCTCTGAGGGCGATTCGCCTGAATACTTTTATATTCTTCTCAAAGGCGAGCTTCAGAGTACTCAAAATATTGGAGAGGAGGAGATCGGTTTTGCCAGCTATAAGCCCGGACATTTTCTTGGCGAGATGCATATCGCTCTAGAGAGTGCTCATGTGAGTAGTGTACGGGCTCTGGTTCACTGTCAGCTTTTTGAGTTGAAGAAGGGGGTATTTTTTCAAATGATGGCAATGTTTCCCTCTGTAAAACACTTCATTGTCTCTAAGATGGAACAGCATTTTCACGCAGCTCAAGGCATTCAATACCATGAAAAACTGGTTGGGCTTGGCACATTAGCGGCAGGTCTTGCTCATGAACTGAATAATCCAGCCGTAGCAGGGAATCGGGCCGCAGAACATTTGCGCAACCATTTAGAGCGTTTGCAACCGCTGAGGACAGATGTTCAAACCACACTCTTAAGTGACTTGCAACTGGATGTGATCTCGCGGGCAACAGCCCCCTTGTTTTCTGATCCATTCGAGAAAAGCGTTCAGGAGAGTACGGAATCCTTCTTATTAGATCCCTTAGAGAGAAGCGATCAGGAGGATAGAATTTTATCATGGCTGGCGGCCCGTGGTATCAATCATTGTTGGGAACTTGCGCCAACTTTAGTGGAGGCAAATCTACATATAGATTGGTTGGACAGGGTTGCAGCGCGTGTAGACGCTGAGTCACTCCCCGGTGTACTGACATGGATTGGGTCTACGTTAGCCGTTAACAGACTACTGAGTGAGATACAACATTGCACAACCCGTATTTCTGAAATGGTCAGTGCTGTTAAAGAATATTCGTACATGGATCAGGCTCCACTACAGGAAGTGGATATACATGAGGGGATTAACTGTACTCTGTTGATGTTAGGGCATAAGATTAAGCGCGGCATCACCCTATTCTGTGAGTACGACCAACGCCTTCCCCGCATCTGTGTCTATGGCAGTGCACTCAACCAAGTTTGGACCAATATCATTGACAATGCGATTGATGCAATTGATGCGATTGATGGACAAGGACAGCTCTGGATTCGCACTATGCGCGAAGATGAGTGTGTATTAGTTGAGATTATCGATAATGGGTCGGGCATTCCCCCTGAGATTCAATCGCGTATCTTTGAGCCATTTTTTACCATCAAGGGGGTCGGTCAAGGGACTGGCCTAGGCCTGAGCACTAGCTACCGGATTGTGGTTGAAATCCACCAAGGCAGCATCCGAGTGACGTCTAAGCCGGGTAAAACCTGTTTTCAGGTTCGCTTACCGCTTAAACAATGCGCTTAAACGCTCATGCTATGAGCGGCCTGTACCATACTTAAACTGGGAGCGTTCCCCCAGATCTTTCCCGAGTTTCCACAAATGCATTCCCAGTCTGATTTGGTTCATTTCCCAGGTGTCTAAAGCTTTGACCACATCATGGGACTGTGCCACTAATGCATCAGCCAGTGCGATCGCATTGGCAGCCCCTTTAGAAACACTGGCTGCTGTATGAGGGCGGGGAATGAAGGCGGCGTCACCCATGAGAGCAACACGATCAAACGCCATTTGCGGCACACTCAAATCCAAAATTGCCTGAACAAACGGATCTTTCGTCGCAGCAACTAGCTTTTGGAAGGGGGGCGTCAGAACTTCATCAGCATACGATCGCATCTGCTGTTCAACTTCTGGGGCGATCAGGCCAGGGGGAATAGAATAATCGCGACGTTTGCCAGTTTTGTCAGTGAGAATATGGGTCAATTCTGTTGTTTCATCGTAGTTAACATACCATACCCAATTAAAGCGACGTTCTCCGGGGGTAAGCGACTCATTCTCCCCTGGAATCACATACTGGAGAATATGAGAATTAGGAAATTGATAAAACACAAAGCGTTCTGTAAAAAGAGCCGCTGTCTCTGGGTCGAGTTCCGTCTCATCAACTAATCCACGATAGGCCACATAGCCTGCATAGCGAGGTTCATAATTGGGAAGAAGCTGCTGTCGAGCGGTTGAATTTGGACCATCTGCACCAATCAGTAAATTGCCAGTGTCACAGGTGCCATCCGCAAAAACAGCCTTAACCTGCTCACTGTTGTGCTGAATTTCCTTCAAGGTTTTCCCCTGGTGGTAATGCTCCGAGGGAAAATGTCGCCGCATAGTACCATACAGTAAATTCCAGGATGTCAAAACCTGACGCATCGGCATCTGTTGAGCAACGCCGCCATCTGCTTTCAGGTAGAACCGTTCGTGAGCGATCACGCCGAGGGGCGCTTCATAGCTTACACCTGCCCGCTGAAATGCTTCCACCACTTCTGACTGTAGAACTACGCCACCGCCACGACTGTCAAGGGAATGTGTTGATCGCTCATATATGTCTACCTTCCAACCGATCGATCTCAGCAATATACCTGCAAATAAACCGCCTAATGAACCGCCAATCACAATGGCATGACCTGCTGCTGCGTTCATTCCCACTTCCTCCAATGACGAACCCAGATCATTCGCCGTATTATTGTCGTTATTGTTTGGATTAATCGTGCTAATTGTTGTATTCAGGCAGTTGTCAATGCATTTGCTGCGTTTTGCAAAGCCTTTAGGAAAGCACTAACTGATTGAGCACCTGACAAAACTTCTTCCCCAATTCGGATATAAGGTACGCTATGAATACCTTGAGCGAGCGCTTGACGTTCCAATTTTCGCACATCTTGAATTCCCGTATCAGACAACAAGAATGTCCTTACCGATTCTGCATCCATACCCACCTCGGTCGCCAGCTTTGCTAAGGTATCGACTTCAACAATATTGTGCCCTTCCGTGAAATATGCCTTTAGAATGCGCTCTGCCATTGCATTTGCTCTATCTTGTTGAGCCGCAAACCATACTAAGCGATGAGCTTTGAGGGTATTGGGTGTAATACTCATTAAGTCGTAACGAAACTCAATCTCATCGTCCTGGGTTGCTTGAATGGTTTGTGCATCTAATACCTGCGAGTAATCCCAACTGCCAAATTTATTGGTGCGGTAGGTCTTGCGGTTGATTCCCATGGCTGGCATATCTGGATTTAACTCAAAGGGGTACCAAACTCGCTGAATGTTGACAAGAGGACTGAGGAGAGCAATCGCCTTATTCAGGCGTGCTTCTGCAACGAGGCACCAGGGACAAATAAAATCTGAGGTGATTTCGATCGTTAACATCATGTAGCTTTCTCAACAGGTTACTCTCTTACCATAGCTCCACTCATAAAAAATGATAATATACCTTTTTTGCTAAACACCTTTGCAATAAGCGCAAAGAAGAGTCCTAATGGGGCTTGGTTCAAACGAAGGTCACACTATGGGCGCGATCAGATCGTCTAAAGGCTTGACGCCATCCTTCCGCGTTGACGCAATAGCAGGCTGGGCCATTGTCAAAGATGATCTGATTTCGGCTGCGAGTGTTACCTAAAAACCGCTGAAATTGAACCATGCCTAAAATCTTCGGAGTGGCTGCGTAATTAGGGAGCTATTGATAGGAATATTCTCTTCTGAGTCATTGTCATCGGCGGATAAAGCATCGCTATTATCCAACCCTTGGATTTAGCGAGTTTGATGCTGCCCAAAGATTCTGTCGAGCGGTGGATGAAGTGGGCAACTTTTTTAGACCTCGAACGCAAATGGCAGAATTCGTATCTCTATATGAGCGCAGGCAGAAATTTATCAAAGGTGTTGAGGAACTGGAGGCATTATTTCTGGCTGCATAAAAACAAAAAGGATGGGAGAGGATATTTTTATGGCGATTAAAGATTATTTGGCGACTTAGTCCTGACACTTTCTCTTAATCTGGGAACAGCTGGCAAGATTAACCAGGACCATTCGAGGTTGGGTAAGCACGCGAAGACTGAAACCGTTGAATTGAAAACGGTTCAATCGCCAGGGAGCTCTTGTGATTCAAAATTAGCTCCGACATAATTCGCCCCACAACGGGTGACAGTTGGAAGCCGTGAGCCGAGAAACCAAACACATGGTAGACGTTGGGCACTTTCGCGCTGGCACCGATGACGGGAATGCGATCCGGCATAAAGGCTTCCAAGCCTGCCCAAGTTCTGACAATGCGAACACCTGCCATCCTGGGAAACAGGTCCAGCACAGTGCGGCTGCTCTCAGAGAGTTTTAAGAAATCAATTTCTGTCGTCTCTCGCACCATATCATGTTCGGCCAGATAAGCCCCGCCAATCAGCACGGTGCCGTTTTGCATCTGCTTAAAAGACAACTTACGGGAGGCAGCCCCCACCACTGGCTCCAGGAAAGGAGGTAAGCGCTCAGTCACCATCATCATGGGAGCACCAACCTTTAGAGGAACCGGTTCCTCTAAATAGTCACACACTTGTCCAGCCCAAGCTCCCGCACAATTGACGAGGATGGGGGCATCAAATTTAGTTTGTGCTGACACCACCCGCCAATAATCTCCGACTCGATCTAATCTAGTCACCCGGCAGCCCGTTCGATACTCTACCCCCAGGGACTGAGCTTTACGACGAAAGGCGGTGAGGGCGTGATAAGGACGGGCAAAGCCATCCCCGGCGCTATACAGTCCGCCGACACAATGGGGAGCCAGGGCTGGCACCAGCTGGTAAAGGCGATCGCGATCAATGATTTGCTCATGGTCAAATCCCAGGGACCGAGCCAGGGCAGCCCGTTCTTCTAGCTTTTGTAAATCGGCAGCATTCTCTGCCACCCGCACCTGTCCGCTGAGTTTAACATCGCAGTCACTGCCGACTAAGGCACGGATATCCCGCCACATTTGAGCGGCAACCACTGCCAGGGGAATCTCCGCCGGATGGCGATTCAAACGCCGCAACCCGCCCGCATTGACCCCAGAAGCATGGCGACCAGGGCTGTTCTTTTCTACAACAATCACCCTCTGGCCAGCCATCGCCAGGTGCAGCGCCGTAGAAGACCCGATCAAACCGCCCCCGATGATCACCACATCTACCGTCATTCCTCTACCCTCGCTAGGTTGGCTAGCTGAGCAATGCTCAGGGGTCTGATCGGGGGACGCACCCGAAATGGTGGATAGTCGGCGACGGGGCACTGATGAGCAGCAGCAACAATATGGGCCACTGCTGGGGCACACTGCCTGCCCTGGCAAGGCCCCATCCCACAGCGGAGATAAAATTTAACCTGGTTGGGATCGGCATGGCCGCCCTGGACAGCCTGGCGGATTTGCCCCGCCGAAATTTCTTCACACCGGCAGACTAAGGTTTCGTCATCGGAGGGGACGAGAAGTGACTCTGGTAGGCGGGATAAGGCTTCTAGAAAGGGGCGAACTTTCAAATCTCGCCGCAACCCCTTGAGATCCGCCTTACCCTGACGATCCCGCTGTTGGGAGTTGATTAGATTCAATCTTCGAGCCGCTTCCAGGGCTGCTAACCGACCACGATGTTCGGCGCTACGCGCCCCCCCAATCCCGGCATTATCGCCCACGACTACAATCCCCGGCACAGTCGTATTGCCCCACTGATCCACCTGGGGACGCCAACTCTGTTGACCCTGATCCCAGATCTGCTGGCAACCTGCGGCTCGGGTCAGGTTAGTTCTGGGGATCACCCCAAAATGCACCAGGAGACTGTCTGTGCTGATGGTCTCGCGCCGACGGATGCCCAGACTATCCCAACCGTATTCCACTGCCTCGATGTGCTTGTCACCTTGAGCCTGTAAGTGAGAAATCCCGTAGTAAATGGGCACGCCCGCTTTATTGAGATCCAGGGTGTATTTCAACCCACGGGTAATGTAATCTCCAGCGCCTAATGCCCTCGGTAAATGAGGAGCAGCCCGCCACAAGTTGCTGCCAGGGGAGAGGTCTAGCACAGCTTTCACCGAGACCCCAGCCCGGACGTATTGCCAGGCCACCAACAGGGGCAACGGCCCAGTTCCGGCGATGACCGTCCCATTAGCGGGCACCACCCCAGTGGTTTTCAGCAATATCTGGGCTGCGCCTGCATTCATCACCCCTGGCAACGTCCAGCCCAGAAAGGGGACGGGGCGCTCCATGGCCCCACTGGCCACAATCACCTGCTCCGCTTGAATGAGGGAAGCTTGTTCGTGGCGCAAGATGCCAATCTGACGCTGAGCATTCAAAGACCAAACGGTTGTCTGGGGTAAATACTGGGCTCCACTGGCGTCAAAGGCTTTTACCAGGTCAGCACCGTGCTGGTAATCGGCCCCCAGCAATCTTGCCCGGTCTGCGGGAGCATTTGAGATTGCCCGGTAAATTTGTCCACCGGGGGAGGGTTGCTCATCGAAGACCACCACATCCATGCCCAGACTGGCCGCGGTGGTCGCCGCACACAGCCCCCCAGGCCCGGCCCCAATCACCACGAGCTGGTATGACTCAGGCATCTTCCCCACCGACTCCCCGCTGGCGGCAAATCTTCATGCCTTCTGCTACCTGCACTTGACAGGCTTGACGGTTGGGCACGCCGTCGATTTCCATCAGGCACTCAAAACACACCCCCATCATACATAAAGGGGCACGAGGTGCCCCCGACAGAGGTGTGGTACGGGTATACCCTAACCCATGGACTAAAACAGCCGCAGCCACTGTCTCATCTGCAGGAACTTGGACCTCCTCACTTTCAATATTGACGGTTACCGTCGGGTCACTCAGGTCACTCAGACGCTTAAACATGTTTGGTTGCCTCCCCAGTCCATTGTCCCAGCATCAGACCTTCACCTTCGAGGCCAGATCAGGATGCTCAAACACCATACTCTGTTGCAGGTCTAGCTGGGTCCCCTGGTGGTGTTTCTTGGCTCGATTGAACATTGCCGTTGCGATCGCAACATCAATATAGGCCAGACCCACAGCATTAAAATAGATCCGCTCTGCCGCCGATTCACGCCCTGGCTTTTTCCCCGACACCAATTCATGCAGATCGGCATGGATACTGTTAGCGCCAATCAGCCCTTCTTTATACATCCGGCTTAACGTCTGGGTCCGGTGGGTGACCGTTTCCCAGTCGTCGCACACGATTTTATCGGCCTGTAAGGCCACTTCATATTCATCCTCCCAGCCCCCCACATGGCTATAGAAAGCACCGGGTTTCATCCAGACCGCTTTGAGTAAGGGGGCCTGGGCGCTGGTGGCGGTTACCAGAATATCCGCACCCTCCATGGCTTTTTGAGCATCCGTATTCGTTGAGAAAAACTCCATATCTGGATACAACCGTGAGAGCTCAGCAACGAATTGTTCTTCATGGGTCACCTGGTAGTCTGATACTCGACATTGCTTAAGCCCAGGACATACCGCTTTCATTGCGATTAAATGCATCTTCGCCTGCTCGCCGGCCCCAATGAACCCAATCACTTCAGAGTCTGGGCGAGCTAGGCGCTTGGCCGCAATCCCACCCATAGCAGCTACCCGCATATTCGATGCGAGCGTCCCTTCCATAACACAGATAGGAAACCCCGTTTCAATTTCCGAAAGGATAAAAATAGCCGATAAATTTTGCTGGTCGTGCTGGCTGGGATTCATCGGAAAGACCGACACCCATTTCACGCCGCACACCTTTTCATCTAAAAGCGTTGCCGGTAAACAGTTAATCCGTTCTTGGGTGGCCTGATTAAAAATCTGTACAATTTTCTCAGGAAAAATGACATGATGCCTCTCAAATTCGAGCATGCCTTTTTCTGCGACATCCATCACCATCCGGATGTCCATACAACCTGCATCCAGGAGGTCTTCCTGGGATAAATAAGTGAATCTGAGACTATGTTTGTGAGTCATAAAGAGGATTCCTAAAACTTACTGTGAAAAACATTTAGTCAATACTCAACTCGACTGGAAGAGAAAAAGCCTAGGCGAGCATGGGATTTGGATTGCCTCAAGAGCATATAATCTAATCTGTTTAGCCATTTTGATCACCAAACAAACCGATGAAAACATTTCCTGTCTCAAATCAACTAGCAACGACACTCATTTCTATCATGGCTTCTTCTTGCTGAAGGAAACATATAAATTTAATTTTCTAAAACATTGTTACGTTGCTTTAAATTTACCAATCTACCTATCCATCCCAGGATTGACAGTTCAGAACACCAGCAACGTGTTATGGATTTGAGCATCTCTGAAAATGAAAGCTCCACGTGTGAGCTGACTACTTGAATCCAGCCTAAACGGCGACACTAGAGAAAACGGCTGTGTTGCAAGAAGTTAGTTAGGAGAGGATTTTCCTGCCGATAGATCCTTGATTAGCCAGCCACTCCGAAGAGCTCGTGGATGAAAGAGAGCTGTCCTATAACATCGCCTTTGTCGATATCTTTGACCTGTCCCTTACGAATCATATTCATTGCCTCATAACCTCTGAGGGTTCGTCTGGCCGTGTTGAATGAGCTAAACCCCAGGCCAGGTTTGATGCGTCGTTTGATGAATCTATGGTCCTGTTCGACAATTATGATTTGATTTGAGCACTTTCTTGAGAAAGCATTTGGCGGCTTTGGCATCCCGCTTAGCACTGAGCATGAAGTCCAGGGTATTGCCTTCAGAATCGACGGCTCGATAGAGGTATTTCCACACGCCTTTGATTTTGATGTACGTTTCATCCACCCTCCATTAATCATGGGTGGGACTCAGATGCGGGCGGCAACGCTTGTCTAATTCCCGGCTGTAAGCCTGGACCCAACGAAAGATAGTGGTGTGATCGACTTTGAGGCCACGCTCACGCATCATTTCCTCCAAATCTCGATAGCTCAAGCTATAGCGCAGATACCATTGGACATTCAGCAGGATGATCTCAGGTTTGAAATGACACCACTTAAACGGTTTTGAGGAAGACATGGACTATTGGCAGATGCGATCGAGCAGACTTTAGATTAACCTGGAATTATAAAATGGGGCGCTTTTTTGCAACGGAACCGGAACTCCTCGGATTGAAGCGTTTCCAACAGACCTAATCCAACTGCTTCAAAACGGAAGCTCAGCCATCGTTAACTGATGGCTTATTTTGTCGTGAAAGTGTAACCTGAAAACCCCAGTTTTTGCACCATGCCCGAAACTTAGCAACCATCCGAGCGCAGCGCGTCCAGGACAGGGCGGATGGCACTGGTCAGCATAAACCTGAATAAACCTGAATAAACCTGAATTTAAACCTGAACAAATATGACATTTTAGGGATTTTCTCTGTCAGCCATCTCCGACATGATTGAGGCATATCGAACAAGCCAGCCTTTCACCACAGGAGAGATATCATGGCATCCCCGAATTTTCATTTATCGATTGCCCAAGAGAGGCTGTGGTGCCTGTCGCAGATGGAAGGAACCTCGGCGACGTACCATATGAGTCGATCATTTCATATAGAAGGGTGTCTAGATATCAAGGTCTTAGAAAAGGCTATCGATGAAGTGGTGCGTCGCCATGCAGTGTTGCGAACTACGTTTTCTACTCTAGATGGGTTACCGGTGCAAGCGATTGACCCGGCCATGAAGATACCTCTGCAGGTGATCGAGGGGTCAAATCTGAATGGATCTCTTCCCGATTGGTTGAACCAAGCAACACAGCAACCCTTTGATTTGGACGCAGAACCGCTACTGCGGGTGAAGCTGGTTCAACTGAAGGAGGAAGAATCCGTCTTACTGATCATCATGCATCACCTTATCGGCGATGACGGATCAATGGAGATATTTATTAACGAGCTCGCCAGTCTCTATGCAGCCTATTGCCACGAACAACCATCTCCTTTGCCCCCATTGCCGCTTCAGTATAGTGATTACCACCTCTATCAAAGACAGGGGTTGCAAGCGGACGTACTCGAGACACAACTGGGGTATTGGGAGCAACAACTCGCAGAGCTGCCAGCATTATTGGAACTGCCTACAGATTATTCCCGACTGGTCATGCAAACCTTTCGGGGGCAGACCCACACCGTACAGCTACCCCTGGCCTTGAGCCAAGACGTCAAAGCCCTAGCACAACAGCAAGGGGTATCGCTGTTCATGGTATTGCTGGAGGTCTTCCAACTGCTCCTCTATCGCTATAGTGGACAGCAAGATATCGTGGTGGGCACCCCTGTTGCCAATCGACAGCGGGCCGAGTTGGAGGCGTTAATGGGTTTATTTGCTAACACCCTGGCCCTGCGGGTGCAGATTGATGA
>JBCCRZ010000030.1:0-20463 GCA_039200855.1 Cyanobacteria bacterium P01_D01_bin.44
AGGGATCACGATTATGGTGACCGGCCTCTCACTCATTGGCGAAGGGTTAAATGAGTTTGTCAACCCGCTTTTGCGTCGGGAAAATTGGGACTAAGCGTCGGGTAAAGCATAATGGGTAAGGGAGCATATCAGATTCCCTGCTGGATAGTTAATCGATGTCTTACTGTTTAAACCCCCAGTGTCAGCAGCATCAAAATCTTGCTGATGCAACAGTTTGTGAAAGCTGCGGTGATAAATTGCCGCTCAAGGGCAGGTACCTTGCAATAAAAAACATTGGTAGCGGAGGGTTTGGCCGCACGTTTCTAGCCGTTGATACTGCACATCCAACCCAAATGAGATGTGTGATCAAGCAGTTTTTTCCAGCACGTCAGAATGCACAGTGCGATTCTACCAAGGAGAAGATGCGCCCTAACGCCAGTGATGCCCCCAGGACTATACGCACAAGTGCTGACTTGTCAGTTCGCAAAGCCGTTGATCTATTTCGACAAGAGGCGGTTCAACTCAGGCAGCTGGGGCAGCACACTCAGATCCCATCTCTATTTGATGCATTTGAGGAAAATAATCACCAATACATTATCCAGGAATTCATCGAGGGTGAAAATCTTGAGAGTCTTCTTAAAGGATCGGGGCTCTTCTCCGAATTACAGATCTTTAAGCTGCTCAAAGCCCTTTTACCGGTTCTGGCGTTTGCCCATCAAAATAACATTATCCATCGAGATATTAAACCTGCCAATATTATTTATAAAAGCGTAAACGACCTACCTTATTTGGTCGATTTAGGTGCAGCGAAACAAGCCACAGGAACTGCCTTGATTCTCACTGGCACAGTGATTGGTAGTGCAGAATATACGGCCCCTGAGCAAGCTCGGGGCAAGCCGATCTTTGCCAGTGATATTTATAGTCTAGGGGTGACCTGCATTTATCTGCTGACCGGGATTTCGCCCTTCAATCTTTATGATACGGGGGATAGCCAGTGGGTCTGGCGAGATTTCTTACAACAGCCCGTGCAGCCTGCCCTGGCTCGAGTGCTGGACAGGATGATCCATATGTCTACCAATAGACGATATCCATCTGTCGCAGCAGTTCAAGATGATTTATCATCTGTTGCTCCAGGGAGAGACTCTAGTAGAGGTCTGTACGGTCAAAAAGAACACGGTCAAAAAGAACACGAACACGCTGACATTCATCTGGAGACTGACGCAGTTCTACCGCTAAAAATAGGAATGAGATTTGATGACAAATCATCCACCCTAGACATTATCAAGCCATCATCCCCAAAGCGTATTCAAAAACCCTTGCTTGAGATTTTGAATACAAAATCAGGTGATTTTTCACCTAGATCGAGGAAGGATTCAAAGCACTCAATAACGCAGATCAAACCCAGAAACAATTTAAATAGAACTGTTTTCTTTTTTGGTGTTTTAACGTTGATTGTTTGTGCAAAACTGTTGATAGAGAGAGTGCTTTTCCCGTTGGACTCTCCGGGTGAATCCATTGAACAAATAGATCGTGAATCTCCTCAAGGTATTTCGAGAACCGATGCTGGTCTGAGGCTTAAGGCTGACACTAAAGGCTTAGGGACAGCAAGTTAGCCGTAAACAGCCAGGGACGCCTGAGTGTGGATCCGCAAGCGAACGAAAATGCTAGGGTAGGAACGGCTAAACCCCTTTTCCCCTGACCTCATGTCTCTTGATCAGCAAACCTACTCCCTCGATCACGAAGCCTTTGTTGCGACGCTGGCTGAGACAGCGAACTTGCTGATTGTGCAAGACCTTGACGGGGTTTGCATGAGGCTGGTCAAAGATCCCCTCAATCGTAATATCGATACAAGCTACGTGAAGGCGGTGCCAGCGTTTGAGGGCAATTTTTTTGTATTGACCAATGGAGAGCACATTGGCCCACGGGGGATCAACGGCATCATTGAACGGGCGTTTGACTATCAGGCTGTAGACGGGGCAGACTCCGTGGCCCAGCAGGGGCTGTATCTGCCGGGGCTAGCTGCAGGCGGGGTGCAGTGGCAAGATCGCTACGGCAAACTCAACCATCCGGGGGTGAGCGATGCCGAGCTGGCCTTTTTGGCCCAGGTGCCTGACCGGGTTGAACATCGGCTCAGGCAGTTTTTTGATGAGCAGCCGATGGGGCTCACTGAGGAAACCTTGGAGGTGTGTATTCGAGCGTCGGTGTTAGATAATGTTGCCTCCCCGACGGTGAATCTTAATACCTTTTACGAAACCCTCAAAAACCCTGAAATCTACATTGAGCTGCAGCAGGCGGTGCAAGCTCTGATGGATGAGTTGTTGATGACCGCTAAACGTCAGGGCTTGGGAGATTCGTTTTTTGTGCACTATGCCCCTAACCTGGGCCGAGATGAAAACGGGCAAGAAGTGATTTGGTGGGCCGATGATACAACGTCTGGCACGACTGATTTTCAGTTTATGCTGCGTGGGGCGATCAAAGAGGCGGGGGTGTTGGCATTACTCAATCACTACTACTTCCAGCGGATGGGCTCGTATCCCCTAGGTGAGGATTTTAACGCCCGACAGGCTCCTAAAACAATTGAGGAGATGTTGGCCCTGGTAGAGCAAAAGCTTGACCCAGAGTTGATGCCTACCCTGATTGGGGTGGGTGATACCGTCACCAGTCAGGCTGTTGACACGGAAAATGGGGTGGTCTTTAAGCGAGGTGGCAGCGATCGCAACTTCCTGCAGCTGATCCAGGCCATCGGCCAAAGTTTTGATAGTAGCAACTTTACAGTCTATGTCGATAGCAGCGGCGGTGAGCTTAAAAATCGCAAACCACTGATCCTCACCACCGAGGCGGGCAGGCCCAAGGTCAGCGAGGGCCCCGGCGATCCCCAAGATACGGCAGATCCACTGACGCTGAATGTAGCTTTCCCAGCAGGTCACGCCCAGTACTGCCAAGCCTTTCAAGCCGCAGCGAAGCTGCGCATTGCGGGGTAAGTGATGCCCACTCGAATGCCCAATACGGTGATTGGGGTTGACCTCGGGGGGACGGCGATTAAGCTAGGGCTCGTGACCGAGACTGGCAAAATTTTGAAGTCTATGAAAGTCGAGACGCCCCAGCCGTCTTATCCTGAACCCGTGCTGGCGACGATTGTGGATGCGATCGCAACCCTCGATCCCGACCGACAGGGCACGGCCATTGGCTTAGGCATACCCGGCCCCGCCGACAAAGCCGGACGCATTGCCCAGGTTGCGATCAACCTGGAGGGATGGCATCAAGTCCCGATCTCCGATGTTTTAGAAGCCCAGACCCAGCGCTCTACCATCGCTGAAAATGATGCTAACTGCGCCGGTCTGGGGGAAGCCTGGCTAGGGGCAGGGCGCGATTTTCGAGATTGGATTTTGCTCACCCTGGGGACGGGGGTAGGCGGGGCGATTTTCTTAAATGGGCAGCTGTTTACCGGGCGTACTGGTGCCGCTGGAGAGTTGGGGCTGATCACCCTGGACCCCAAAGGTCCGCCTTGTAACAGCGGTAATCGGGGCTCCCTGGAGCAGCACTGCTCAATTCTAGCGCTGCGGCGAGATAACGGGATGGGCGGCAGAGATCTGGACAAAAAAGCCCGTGAGGGCGATCAGGCTGCGATCTCAGCCTGGCAACGATATGGACAGCTTCTGGGCGCAGGCATTGCTAGCTATCTATATATGTTGACGCCAGAAGCCATCATCCTGGGCGGCGGTCTGAGTACGGTGGCTGAGCTATTTTTGCCTGCCCTCAAAGCCGAGGTGGAAACACGGGTTATGCCTGCCTCTCGAGAAAATCTGCAGATTTTAACCGCAACTCTCGGTAACCAGGCCGGTTTAATCGGGGCTGCCCGGTTGGCACTCACTCATTTTTACGGATGATTCTTCACCAACCGTTAAGCCAGCAGCCCTTAGGAAGTTCTACAGTTTAGAGGCAATGTGCTGCAGAAGACAGAACTTTTGAGGCCAAGTTGCGGACCCTAGTGATGGATGCCCTCATTCAGCTCTCCAATAAACCTTAGCGATGCTCACCTCAGGTCACTTATGAAAATTTCGAATCCCGCTGTTGCCCGAATGATTGTAAATCTCTTGGTCCCATGCTTATCCGTGCTGAACCACAAGGCCAAACGGGCAAAGGGTGTGAGTATGGCACAGATTGAGACCAGTCAGGCTCTTTGGACAAAGCTATCCCCTGCGATCGCAAATGATGCCGAGGCCCAAGCCGCCGTGAGTGGCCTGCTTTCTAACCCCCGCAGCCCGGTTTGGAACTCGATGCTAGAGCAAGCGCTGATCAAAATCTTCAAAGACAACCCGGACCTGACTGCATCCCTGGCAGAAATCCTCAAGATTCCATCCTGACTTCCCCACAGATCAAGACTCAACCTGCCGCCAGTAGTCCGTCAATGTTCAATATTCGGGTTTGAGGGGCGAGTGCGCTGCGCTGGTGAGTACGCTGCGCTGGTGAGTAGTGAAGACTTGATCGCCCACTCACCTACTCACCTACTCACCTACTCACCTACTCACCTCGCCTGACTAAAATTTTAAGCTGGACAAACTACTAGCCTTAATCTCGCTCCACCAGGATACTCATATCCCCAATTTTTTCAAGGAGATTCAACAAATCCTAAACCAAAAACACAACTTGAATTTTCCGCGTCAACAGAATTTTTGAGATCAAAATTTGTGTCAATTAGAGTTAACTTGAGTAAACACGGTCACCCACGCTACCACCACCGTGCTAACTTAAATACATACAAAAACAACTGAATATTTCGTTCCCAGAAAGCTTGTTTAAGCAAGCTCCTGGGCTTCCCAAAACAACCCACTAAATACCAGTTAGTTCTCTCTAAAAACGGGCTCTATCCTATTCAATTCGATTGATTTAGGAGGCCAAATCTAATTATCGATCTGAGACAAAGAGCTAAGCTGGTGATGTAAACCCTACGCTAAGTGTTACGCACTTGCGGTTCAAGTAAACTAATAGCAGACTAGCGATTGTTTTTGAGTTTTGCCAAGTTGAGATGAGGTCAGTTCCCTTGAACTGGCCTCATATTGTTTTTAGATATGTTTTTTAGACATGCTTTTTTGAGATATCGCTTTAGATTATCGCTTTAGATAAAGATGGGTTTCAACTATTGGTTTGGTCTGGTTGTCGGCAATTCTCGCTGGCACTGGGCGCTCTTCGAAAATCACACCCCGTTGAAAAATTGGCATACGCCTCCGCTGAGACAGCCGCAAGTTTTACAGCTGATTGAGCAAAAGTTGAGTGCGCAAGCCTGGCAGCAAATTGAGCCTCAGTTGCAGCTCCCGCCCTTCGCCGCCGCCTCAGCCAGCCCCTGTCCAGAGATCTGGATAGCCTCTGTTGTAGAGGCCCAGACCGCTTTTTTGCAAAAAATCCCTGCAATTCATATCGTCAAATCCGCTCAGCTGCCCCTGACGGGCTCCTATGCCACGTTGGGCCTCGATCGAATATTGAATCTTTGGGGGGCGAGTCAGCGCTACGGTTGGCCTGTCCTGGTAGTTGACGCAGGTACAGCCCTGACCCTGACCGCTGGTGATGACAACCAGGTATTAGGGGGCATGATCCTACCTGGGCTGACCCTCCAGGCCCGCGCCCTCTCTGAAAAGATCGTTGCCCTACCCGAGATTAACTTTCATCATCTCGCGCCCCCTCCGCCGCGCTGGGCGATGTCAACGGTTGAGGCGATCCAAAGTGGCATTTTACATACCACCTTAGCGGGCCTTGAGGACCATCTCCGGGACTGGTGGCATCAATATCCCCACAGTCCCGTTGTGTTTACCGGCGGCGACGGTGAACTGTTGTACCGGTGCTATAAACAAAGAACCCCCATGGGTGACACGGAGGTTCGGCTTGATACTCATCTGATATTTTGGGGGCTAAGAGCCTACCGCAAGCTAGAGATCTCTGTGTCGTAGGTAGAGGCATTCACACCCCCCGTGGCCTCTACGAGGCTCTCTTCGTTGTCGAGTCTCTGTAAACCGGCCACACGGTTACGGGCATCAGGGTGCGTGCTCAAAAACTCCGGCGGGGATCCCCGTCTGACCAGTTTTTCCATAAAGCTCGCCATGGCTGACTGGTCATAGCCCGCTTCACCCATGGTGTAAAAACCATGCTCATCAGCTGCATATTCATCTTCTCGGCTGGCCGGGAGCTGGAGGGCAACTTGAACGCCGATATTCACCAGCTGATCGCGGTTGACACCCAATGCGCCTGTGATTCCCTGGGCAATGGCGGCGTCTCTCATGCGATCGAGGGCGTGTTTTTCGGCAATGTGACCCACCTCATGGCCTAACACACCGGCCACCTCGGCCTCATTGTCAGCCGCCTGTAACAGGCCGGTTGTGACGTAGACAAAGCCACCCATCGTTGCAAACGCATTGATACTGTCGTCTTCGACGACTTGAAAAGTATAGTCAATATCAGGTCGATCGCTGTGAGGGACCAAACGCTGACCAATTTCATTCACATAATCTGTCACGGCGGCATTGTTGTAGACGCGAAACTGGCCGCTGTTCATCAATTGCTGATTAATCTGCCGACCCATGTCAACCTCTTGATCGTCAGACATATTAGAAATCTGCAAAACCTGAATACTGTTAAAGATCAGATCGAATAGACCTGCCTGGGACGGTTGGGGGACGGCTAGCCCAAAACCCAGGGTGACAGAGAAGGCGACTACTCCACAGAGAATTTGACGACGCAATTTGTTCCTAAACAGGGAAAAGGTTTTAAGCATTTCCATGGGATTAAGTGAATGAGTGAGACCAGGTGTATATCACTCACATTATCGCTCGAGACTTAGAAGACGTGGGTTGATTGTGCCAGTTGGAGAATTGTGGTTAGCCTCAGAATCTTATGAAATTTTTAATCTTTTCAGGGGGATAAACACTATTTCCCAGGGCTACATATTAAGAAGCCCGAACGCTTTAAGAAGCCCGAACGCTCTCAAGTTTCACGATTGGGCCTGAGTCTTAAATTTGGTGTGGCATTTTCATATTCGCAATATTTTTCGCGCTATTTTGTGAATTAGCCCGTACTCTTTTTGCTTTATTGCCATATTTTAGTGCCATCGACTCCAGTCAGTTAGAGTCTTGGGTGCTTGGGTAACCCCTATCTGTTGACGTCTTTACACACACTTTCAGTTAACCAAACTTTTCAGGATTTCACTATGCAAACTGCGCCTCAAGTCAATTTTGGAAATGTCTGCGTTGAAGACGATCGCACAGGGCTCACAGTTGAAACCCTGAAGCGAGCCTTTTTAGACAATCTTTTTTATGTGCAGGGTAAGTTTCCCCGTTTAGCCACCCAGCGTGATTATTATATGGCCCTGGCCTACACCGTTCGAGATCGCCTATTGCAACGTTGGAATAGCACTGCTGCCACTTACACTCAGCGGGGATCGCGTACGGTAGCTTATCTGTCGGCTGAGTTTTTGATGGGGCCTCAGCTGGGCAATAACCTGATTAACCTGGGGATTTATGACCGGGTTAACTCAGCCATGCAGGAGCTGGGGCTGTCTTTGGATGAGCTATTGGGGCAAGAAGAGGAGCCTGGACTTGGGAACGGCGGTTTAGGTCGACTGGCTGCTTGCTACCAAGATTCGCTGGCGACGCTGCAGATCCCCGCCATGGGATATGGGATTCGTTACGAGTTTGGCATCTTTAAGCAAGAGATCCATAATGGCTGGCAGGTTGAACGGACCGACAAGTGGTTGCGCTTTGGTAACCCTTGGGAGTTACCCCGTCCAGAGTGGGCGGTAGAGGTTAAGCTCGGTGGCCATACCGAAGCCTATCTAGATGCTGATAATCACTATCGAGTCCGCTGGGTACCCTATCAGGTGATCAAAGGCGTGCCCTATGACACGCCGATTTTAGGGTATCAAACCAGTACGTGTAATACTCTCAGGCTTTGGTCTGCTGAGGCC
This sequence comes from Cyanobacteria bacterium P01_D01_bin.44, assembly GCA_039200855.1. Classification (GTDB taxonomy): domain Bacteria; phylum Cyanobacteriota; class Cyanobacteriia; order Phormidesmidales; family Phormidesmidaceae; genus SIO4C1. The sequence goes on from JBCCRZ010000030.1 coordinate 7,931, forward strand.
CCTGAGTCGTTTGACTTTGAGGCCTTTAACTCAGGGGACTATCTGGGGGCGGTCGAGGCCAAGATGACTTCTGAGACCCTATCCAAGGTGCTCTACCCCAATGACAACCTGTCTCAAGGTAAGCAGCTGCGTCTGGCCCAGCAGATTTTCTTTGTGTCCTGCTCCTTGCAGGATATGATTCGTATTCTCAAGACACAAAAGCTGCCGATTGAGCAGTTCCATGAGAAGTTTACGGTCCAGCTTAATGACACGCACCCTGCGATCGCAGTTGCCGAGCTGATGCGGTTACTCCTGGATGAGCACGCCATGACCTGGGATCAAGCCTGGACCATCACCCAAAAGAGCTTTGCCTATACTAATCACACCCTCATGCCAGAGGCCCTAGAGCGCTGGCCCATGGAGTTGTTTGGCAAAATGCTGCCGCGTCACCTCGAAATCATCTGTGAGATCAACCACCATTTTTTGGATGACGTACGCGCCAAATTTCCCCACGAAGACGACCGGATTGCGCGCATGTCCTTGATTGATGAATCTGGGGAGCGCTATGTGCGGATGGCCCATTTGGCTTGTGTAGGCAGCTTTGCCATTAATGGAGTCGCCGCCCTGCATACTCAGCTGCTTAAGCAAGATGTACTGAGAGACTTCTACGAGATGTATCCCGAGAAGTTTAAAAACATGACCAATGGCGTTACCCCTCGGCGCTTTATGATCCTCAGCAATCCCAAGTTGGCTAGCTTGCTCGACCGCAGCATTGGCAGCGAGTGGGGTCGCCACCTCGACCAGCTTAAAAAGCTAGAAACCCTGGCGGACGATACCGAGTTTCAGCGCGAATGGTGGGAGATTAAACATACCAACAAGCGTCAGCTTGCCAAATACATCGAGCAAAACAACGGCATTGTTGTGAACCCTGATTCGATGTTTGACATTCAAGTCAAGCGGATGCATGAGTACAAACGTCAGCACCTGGACGTGCTGCATATTATCTCGCTTTACCACCGTCTAAAGGCAAATCCAAATTTAGATATCCCCCCCAGAACCTTCCTATTTGGTGGCAAGGCCGCACCGGGCTACCACATGGCTAAGCTGATGATCAAGCTGATCACGTCAGTTGCCGATGTGGTCAACAACGACCCAGCAGTGAACGAGCGCATGAAGGTGGTTTTCCTCAAAAACTTCAACGTCAAGCTGGCCCAGCAAATTTACCCAGCCGCCGATCTGTCTGAGCAGGTTTCGATGGCGGGCAAGGAGGCCTCCGGCACCGGCAATATGAAGTTCGCGATGAATGGTGCGCTCACCATCGGCACCCTGGATGGGGCCAACGTTGAAATTCGCGAAGAGGTCGGAGCTGAGAACTTTTTCCTGTTTGGTCTGACGGCCCATGAGGTGTACGACCTCAAAGCGTCTGGCTATAATCCTCGGCATTACTACGACACTAATCCTGACCTGCGGTTAGTGATTGATAGCATCGCCAAGGGGGACTTCTCCTGGGGTAAGGGCGATATGTTTAAGCCGCTGGTTGAGTCTCTCATGAATCATGACACCTATCTGCTATTTGCCGACTATCAGTCCTATATCGATTGTCAGCAAAAGGTGAGTGATGCTTATCGCGATCGCACCCGCTGGACTAAGATGTCAATTCTAAATGCAGCTCGAATGGGTAAGTTTTCTTCGGATCGCTCGATTCAAGACTACTGTGACGGCATTTGGAAAGTGAAGCCCGTCAAGATTGACCTGACTGATAATGTCTACCTCAGTGGTGAACCCATCAAAGAGCCGATGTTGAAATAGATTGAAACAGCTTGTTGTCAAGTTCTAATTGGCGTCTCCCGACGACCTGAGCCCTTAAAGCTTAAAACTCTTTTTTGTGGGTTGAATGGGCATCTGCTCAGGTTTTGAAATCAAACTGACACCAAATCCGATGAGCACTCAAAACTGAGAACGACCCAGGCCGATAACCCTTCATTTCTAAGCCGTAATCTATTCCCCAAAGTTTGCTAAAGTGGGTCTTGCCCATTGGCAGGAGTGCTCCAGGTTATGGCAATTTTAGATTCAAAAGGACGGCTGTTTGGCAAAGTTAGCGTGCTTGATATTGGTGCAGCTATGTTGATTTTGGCAGTCGTTGTGGGGATTTTCTTCTTCCCAGGCACATCTGGCTCAGTCGCTCAGGTGGGAGGTACTTCCAAAAATATTGAGGTTGACTTGATGGCTCGTGGGCTAACTGTGCTCAACCCAGAACAGTTTCTAGCGGATATGAAGGCTGAAGGCAAAACCAGTATCATCATCCGCAACCAGCCCTATGGTGAAGTTGACCTCAAGGACGTTCAGTCTCTGCCCCGAAGCACTGCGGTCCCACAACCCGATGGCAGCGTCAAGTCTTTCCCAGATCCACGGCCTGAGTTGGGGTATACCGCCGATATGCTAATCACCATTGGCGGTGAAGCCCAAATTACCCCCAATGGACCTGTATTAGGCAATAACAAGATAAAAGTGGGCACACCGATTGAGCTGGAAGGGCTAATTTACAACTTTAAGGCCAGCGCCGTCGCAGTTCGGATATTAGACGAATAAGTCAAAACAGTCGATTCCCGCTTAGATCCCTGGCGTCTTGATACCCCGAGCCAAGCATCGATTTGCTCTGATCAAGACGCTGGGGAGCTCTATATCTAGGGCTGGCCTGATATCTAGGACTGGCCTGATATCTAGGACTGGCCTGATGTCAAAGCCTGCCCTACCGTCCCACTCCTGACAACTGAAAGTTTATGCTTGAGAAACCTCTCTCTCCTTCGGATTAACAACGGCAATTATTTTGGGCTGGGCTTAAATCCAACAGCGTGTCTATTCCGTATTACTTATTAAGGAATCTCGTGTTTTTTAAAGCTTTATAAGCGGACGTAGTCAGTCGTGCCGTGTGAGGGCGAATATAGAAAGCCAGTGGAAACAATAATTGGTGTACGCAGCGACTGTCAGACCACTCAGGTTGAGTATATGGGTTTTGATTCTTCTAACCAGAAGTCTGCTGCCGTGATTGATGCGACAGATGAAGCACTCATCGAAGCAATTAAGGCTAAGCAAGTCGGGGCACTCAGAGAAATTTACCGACGCTATGCCGGTTTGGTCTACACCCTGGCTCTACGGATTTTGAATACTGCAGAAGAAGCCGAAGACATGACCCAAGAAATCTTTTTGACGCTTTGGCATCAGTGTCGCTATGACCCTAGCCGAGGTTCCTTAAAGCGATTTTTGGTGATGATTACGCGATCGCGCTCGATCGACCGGGTGCGATCTCGTAAATCGCGTCATCGACTTTTGCAGCGCTTTCGCACCACTGTCGATCACCCCACCGATAATGCGCCCCTCGATCATGCGACCCAAGGTGAAGCTGCGCAAAAAGTTCGCAATGCCTTATCAGCGCTCTCCCAGGCTGAGCGAGAAGTTCTGGAAATTGCCTACTACGAAGGGCTCAGCCAGTCAGAGATTGCCAACCGTTTAAGCCTCCCCCTGGGTACGGTTAAAACGCGCTCCCGCCAGGGGCTTAAAAAGCTTCGCCGTGCCCTTGATAATCAAATTGCACCTGGTCGATGATGAACCGTCCTGACCGTCCTGATTTTGACTTACCTGATCCTGACCTGCCTGGGCAGTGGCAAGACTTGCTTGCCGGACATGCCCTTGGCGATTTGAGCGCTGATGAAAAAACGGAGCTGGATCGGTTATTGACTGAGCAACCCGCCCTCCGGGCTGAGCTTTTGGCCTATGAGCAAACCTTAGACACGCTGCCCACCGCCCTGCCATTGCAACCGCCGCCTCTAGACCTTGAGGCGGCGGTACTGGATGCCGTGACTCAGCCCCCTCCTCGAGCAATGGCACCCCGACCGGTATGGTTGACTGGCTGGGTTTTGGGTGCGATCGCAGCCTTAGCGCTACTGGCCCTCGGGGTTGACAACTGGCGACTGAGGCAGGCCCTGGCTGACCGTCAACGGGCGCTAACGGTGGCCCAAACCACTATTCAGCAACTCCAGCAAGATCTTGAACAGGCCGACACGGTGCTGGCGACCCTGCAGCAGCCCACCCGTGAAGTCTATGCCCTCAATGGCACTGGCAGTTTAGGAGACACCACCGGCAGTCTGATTGTGGTACCAGGCCATAGCGAAGTCGCCCTGGTGGCAAATAACCTGCCGACGCTGCCCGATGAACAGATTTATCGTCTCTGGGCGATTTCAGATAGTCAGTCCGAGCCGCTTTTTTGCGGTCAGTTTAATGCCAATGAGGCTGGGGCGGTGCAGTGGTCAGTGCCGGATGCCGTCTGTGTGGCAAACCCTGTGAAAATGTTGATCACCATTGATCCCCTGGATGCGCCACCGTTCCCCAACGGTGAACTGGTCATGCAAAGCTCGGCCTCATCCTGACTCCTGGCTACTGACTGCTTATCCCAACGGGATTTCCCGGCTTAAATTGAACGCTTCTTGCTTAAATTGAACCCTTCTTCAAGGATCGCTAAACCCTTAAAATAGGCTCCTCGGGATGCTCTGGATTGGGCATCAACCATTGATTTTTGCAATCTACCAGCAGGTCCAGCGTTTCTAGGACGGTCTGGCCAATCAGAACGCTATCGCCTGTCACTAAAGCCGCTTCAATGGTTTCGCGGCCATCAACCTCAATGATTACAGGCCCCGTAACCCCGACCATTTCTTCTCGTCCATCGGCATATTGAGCCCGTTGCTGCGCTCGAATCGTTAGCCCTAATTTCTCAACGATTGCAGATGAAAGTACTGTCCTAACTAAACCTGTATCGACACCTGTATCGACAAAAGCGGCTACCTCGCAATGTCGGAGTAAATTAGGATTCAATAACCCACGCTTCACCAGTTCTTCGTCCACGGAGTTGGTTAACCTGACCTTCACCTCAACGGCTCCCATCGCATCCTGTCTATCAGTTGGGCTTTGTAAGCTGACCATGCTACTTTCTGTCAATCAAGGACAGTCTGAATCCATTTTTATTCTAGAAAATCCTTCGTTTTAAGAAATCTGGGTGGTAGAAATGTTCGCACTGATATTGTCACTGTCCAGGCTGGCACCCAGCTTATCGGCGATGCCTTCTATCCAGGCTTCGTCTTGTTTAGTATAGCTACGCGGGGCGTTGGCCCCCAAAATTAAAACGCCTTTTGACCCCATGGGCTGACAAATGACGCCCTGGGTATTTTCGGGCAGGTAGCTAAACTCTACGCGACCGGGGTAAAGCTTAAGGTTGACCAAATACACGGGCCTTTGCTGCTGGAGGACCCGCTCTAAAATCGGGCCAGGCTGGACCTCTGCCAAGGGGCTTAAAATGCCCCGACGCATCAGCACAGTGTGGTCGTAATAGGCGACAATAGAGCGAGTAACGGTGTTGGTCAGCAAGAGGTGAGAGGCCCAGGCCAGCTCAGTTTTGATCGCATCTGCCAGCTCGTCTTTTAGCTCAAAGCCTTCTTCCCCAATCAGCTCCACACTGTCTGGCACTTTAGGTTGGAGCTGCTGCCACAGCAGTCCGGTCAAGATTAAAATCGCGCTGAGGAGCACCCCTAAAGCATCAGCCCTAGCCTGAGAATCGGTGAGGGTCGATGTGAGCAGGCGATTGACTAGCAGTAAGCTCCCGCCCAGCCCTCCGACCACAATCGGTAAGCGCCGTAGGACTTGGTTTTGATCAGGCTTGGCCATGGCCGCTCAGGTCTCAGTACACATCACTCCCAGATCTAGTGTATCTTTAGCGGGTAAAACACCTGTTCTGGCAACAAGGGACACGCAGATATGACTTGGTTATCCCCTTTTAACTTGGCTCTATTCAAACTGGCTCCTTTGCAGCTGGCTTTTTTGAGCTTATTGCTGGGGACCGGGGCATCCAAACCCGTTCAAAGCCTAGACTTAGCCTCTTTGGCACTAAAGCCCACCTGGGAGTCGCCCTGGCTACAGCAAAAGCTGGTGGCTGATTTGCAGGCGGCCCAAATCGTCAATAGCTATGTGTCTAATCTGTCCAGTGCTGGGTTTTCCAGTGATTTTCAGAGTGTATGGATGGGGGTGGGTAGCTATCCGATTGCTAAGTATCAAGAGGCCCAGCGATTACCGGCGGCTTCCTTGACGAAGATTGCGACAACCCTGGCAGCTGTAGAAACCTGGGGTGTGGATCATCGGTTTGATACGCTGGTGGGCTGGCGCGGCACCCTCACTGATGGAGTTTTACAGGGTGATTTGATTGTGCGTGGCGGCGGCGACCCGCTGTTTGTGTGGGAAGAAGCGATCGCACTCGGCAACGCTCTCCAACAGCTAGGCATTCAGCGAGTGACCGGCAACTTGATCATTGTCGATAGCTTCGTGATGAATTTCAAAACCGACCCCCTGGAGGCGGGCAGTTTACTTAAAGAAGCCCTCAATGCGAATACTTGGGCGGCGGATGTCCAGCGCCAATATCAGATGATGCCACCAGGGACCGGGCAGCCCCGCATCCAAATCGACGGCACGGTGCAGGTTGGCTCGCCTCTGGCGACGGTCAACCAGGCTTCGGGCTGGCTGCTGCGTCACCAGTCGCTACCGCTAGCAGCCATCCTCAAAGCGATGAATATTTACAGCAATAACGTTATGTCGGATTTAGTGGCCCAAACCCTGGGTGGCCCCACCACTGTCATGCAGGTAGCTAATCAGGTGGCCGGGGTTAACCCGGTTGAGATTAGCCTAACCAATGGTTCTGGTTTGGGGGAAGACAATCAAATTTCGGCTAAGGCAGTGGTGCAGATGCTGCAAACGATTCAGACCAAGCTGGCGGTGCATCAGCTAACCATTGCTGATTTATTTCCGGTGTCGGGGACCGATACCGGCACTTTGATCGATCGTACCCTGCCCCATCATGCTGCGCTTAAAACTGGCAGTCTGGCTGTGGTGAGTTCCCTGGCGGGGGCCTTTCCTACCGAAAAAAAGGGGGTGGTGTGGTTTGCGATTATTAACTATGGCTCTGGGCTTGATGAGCTGCGCTATCGGCAAGATCGCCTGCTGGCTGACCTGGAGCAGCGCTGGGGCAAGGCCAAGGAAATTCCACCGGAGCTGAAGACAACGATCCGGTTTAATCAAGGGCCTTATCAGCTTGGGGATCCAGCGAGGAATCAAAAAATGTGATGTGGGTAAATTTGATGTCCGTAGGGGCGGGGTTACCCCGCCCCTACGGGGTGATTTCGGTGATGACGTCGCCGCCGCTGACCACGACGGTTTGTCGGTCGAGGTTCCCGTTTGCCCGTTTGCCCGTGACCACCGTGGCCGGGTTTTGCTGGCGATAAGTAACGTTGCCAGTGGCCGCTACGTCCTGGCTTTCGACTTGCCAGGATAGGCGGTCGGCAGTGAGTTGGGAGCTGTCTTTGGCTGCGATCGCACGCACATTGCCCATAAAGTTGATCAGCTGCTGCTTGAGATCCATCTGGGCTCGGGCAGCGGTGACCGTCAGCTGCTGTTCCGGCTGCTGCACCCGCACGGGGGCGTTGATGGCGACGGTTTCTGCTTCAATATTCCACAAGGCAACACTGGTGGTGGTGACCACAGGCTCTTGCTCTAGGAGTTCAAGTTTGACGTTTTCTTGGAGACGGACGGTGTTTTGATCGAGCTTGACTTCTCCCTGATTGCCCATCACCCGATCGGTGACCGTCTTATCCTCTTGCCCCCTAAATTGCTCTACTTTGAGCCTTTGCTTAGTTTCGATCCGCTCTTGCTCAAGGTGCCAGGTGAGGGCGGTTGCCTCTAAGCCAAACCAGGGTGCTTGGGTAGTCGTGCCAACCACACCCCCTTCTAACTCGAGTCGCTGCTCTTTGTTATAAAGTCTCGCCTTCTGAGCGGTTGCTTTGAGCTGGGGGTGGGTGCCGCTGATGCTATTTTCGACCAGCAATAAATCTTCCTTAGGCCGCCACTCTAGCTTCTCGCCCTCGAGGGTCACTTTGCTTTCAATCCCGGTGGCAACCACATTACCCTCTAAGACGAACTCACGACCTGCCTGGTCAATGTTGCCACGATCGCCCTTGACCTTGTAAATAGGCCGATCATCTTGATAAAACTCGCCCTCAACATCTTTAATATCAGCAATTTGCTGATCGGGGCTGTAAGTCACCTCTTTGGCTTTGACCTTCCAGAGCAAATTGCCGTTTTCATCGGGCTGTTCTAGGGTGACGTTTTGCAGGGTTAGCCCTGGCTCCTGGGCTTCGACCTCTTCTGGTGTATTAATGCTCTCCAGGGTTTGGCGCGAAGCCCGCCAAGTATAAATAGCGACCCCCATCACGCCGATCACCGCTGCAATCACCGTCAACCTATACCATCTGGTCATGCGAGTAGTCATGCGAGGGCAGCGGCCTATTAAAGAGACGACTGTAGCCCATACTATCGCTTAAGGTTGCTCGCCATCGCCCTCCATGACACCAATGGTGGTCAGGGGGCGATAGGTATAGCTACCCTGATGTCGAGGGGTTTTTTTGATGTCGTCTTTAATGCCGTCTAAATCAATGTAGCGATCAGACACATTTATCAGGCTGTCGCTGGTCATCGATCTCAAACTAACCACCTCAACGCGCACACCGCGATAGCTGGCTGCATCAACCGCGTAGGCTAGATCGCCATCGCCACTCACTAAAACCGCTGTATCGTAACAGCCCACCAGTGCCATCATATCGACGGCGATCTCAACATCTAAATTAGCTTTTTTGGATCCATCCGGCAGCTGTACTAAATCTTTAGCAATCACCCGATAGCCATTGCGGCGCATCCACAGCAAAAAGCCTTGCTGCTTTTCATTGGTGCGATCAACCCCTGTATAGAAAAAGGCTCGAAACAGCCGGGAGCCAGATGTGAGGCGACAGAGGAGCTTTGTATAGTCAATTTCTATACCAAGTTGAAGGGCGGCATAGAAAAGATTAGAGCCGTCAATAAAAATGGCGACTCGACCACGATTTTCCAGCACCTGCTCTGGGGTAAATACTGTGTCGTGACCGAGAATTTCATGATGATTGAGCATGACTTATTATTTCTCAACTTTTATGGGGTGCTTGATTCTCTACGAAAACCCTAGAGATACTTGAAATCAGCATGACCTTGACATCTGATTACCTTCAAGGTGAACCCTGTTTAAATGCGGTCTAAACGTTTGCTACAGAATTGATCAGGCTGACTAGTATCAAGGGGTGTCTTAAGGTTGAAATTTAACAGCCAGCTATGTGTGAGAACCCTTTGGTGAGAGAAAATTATCTGATTCGTCACATGAGACAGTAGCTAAAAAGCGATTAAGACAAAACTAACTTTGTCCTCATCATACAGTAGAGATTTAAGGAAATAGGGCTTCGCAAGCTAAGCTTAATCTCTTCTCAAGAAGTTGCCGTATCAGGCGTTGTATTTTCCTTACAAATAGGTTGGAGTATTTAAACTTTTTTAAGGGTTCTTGTGCGCTTGTGACTCGATTAATACAGAACATTTCTTATCCCGTCAAAATGTTCTGATATTCCAATCGATTTCCTAATGTTTTCTTTAGATAATGTTGGAGTTGAGGATGTTTTATTTAAGCCGGTTAGGATGTTTCCTTTTGGAGGGCACCCCAAAACCGGCTATATTGCCTGTGTTCGTTTAACCGCACTTAAGGTCTATGGGCATTGCCAGACTCTTTTCCCTCGGCGGCGTGGTCATGTGGCCTCTGCTAGGGGCTTCTATTTTGGTGGTGACTCTTATCTTTGAGCGGGCTTTGTTTTGGTTTAAAGTTTCTCGGCAGCAAGATCAGGTGATTCGCCAGAGTCTTAAGCTCTATGCCCGCGATCCCCAAAGCGCGATCGCACAGCTCAAAAAACACGCTAACCTCCCCCTAGCCCGGATCTTTTTGGCAGCCCTTTCCCTCGACGAGGCGACTCCTGACGAGTTTCGGTTGGCCCTCGAGAGTGCAGCCCAGGCTGAGATTCCTTTGTTAAAACGCTTTAATACGCTGTTTGAGACGGTCGTCGGGGTCGCACCGCTGCTGGGGTTATTAGGTACCATTCTGGGTCTGATTGGGGCGCTCTCATCGTTGAACTTTGGTGATGTTGGTGGCGAACGCGCCACTGGGGTCACCTCAGGTATCGGGGAAGCTCTGTATTCTACAGCGTTTGGTTTGGTTGTCGCCATGCTCACGCTGCTTTTTGCTAACCTGTTCCAAGGGCTCTACCGCCGTCAGCGAGCTGCGATTGAGGAGTATGCGGGGCGGCTAGAAATTCTCTACAGACGATCTTATCGACGATATCAGGCTCAGATTCGAGATCGCAGGCCCTACGGCTAAAACCTACGATATTTTGCCAATTGCATCAGCGATAACTGCTTGAGATAATAAAACAAGCGATATTTATAAGCTATGTCTAGGTTTAAGCCTTGAGTCGCCCCTAGGGGCTGATGAGGTGAAGCTGGGCGTGTCAAAGCATAAAACTGAGCTATTAGATTTATTTAGGCGTTATGGCAACATGAAAGGCAAGTGGCTGACCTGGTTTGTGAGTGGTGTGTTGGCGGGGATGGTAATGCTAATTGTGGTTACCTCCGGTGCGACAGAGCGGCCTTTTGCTCAGATTAAATTTGCCGTTGGGCTCCCTGAGACTGAGTCTTCTCAACAAGAAGCGCTAGTGGCGAGTCGCGATCGCAAGGCCCCTCAAGATTTTATTTACACCGGAGCCGATACCCTGGCTCAGTCAGGTCCTGACTACCAACCCCGCGAAGAAATTGCCTTTGCCGATCCGACTAACTATGGTGAACGCTACGCTGTCGATGCCTTTGGGCAGCCAGCTAACAATTCGTTTGTGGTCGTGCTACACGAGACCGTTGGCTCCGTGATGAGTGCTATCAATACGTTTCAGACGCCCCACCCCCGCGATGAAGACCAGGTCAGCTATCACACCCTGATCGCCCGAGATGGCACCGTTATTTATGTCGTCCCACCTGAGAAACGAGCATTTGGGGCCGGTGACTCTGTTTTTAATGGCCCCAATGGGCCAGAGAGCGTCACCACCAATCCAGCCTTTGCCTCCTCAGTCAATAATTTTGCGTATCATGTCTCGCTCGAATCCCCCTCTGACGGGCGCGATGCTCGCACCAGCCACAGTGGCTACACTGACGCCCAATATCAGTCCCTCGCCTGGCTTTTAGCTCGCACCAATATTCCCGACGAGCGGATTACGACGCACCTGGCGGTGGATCGCTCTGGTTCTCGGCAAGATCCCCGCAGTTTTAATGCGCCTCAATTATTTCATTTGCTGCATGAATACCCTAATCGGCAGACCCTGCCGGGATAGATCCTTTCATCCATTTAATCTTCCATAAAAAGGGCTTTCTCCTGGGCGCGCCGCTTGACCAGCCCTGGTAGCACGACGCCATGACTATGCACCCAGCGATCAAACTCAGCCGCAGCTCCCTTGCGATCGCCCTGATTGAGTTTTTGGGCAAGGGTTGATGTTTTCAGCGCCTCAGCTCCCACGTTATAAGTAAAACTGGTCAGCGCGTGTAGCTCAGTTGCCCTCAGCGGCACCCTGATTGTTGATTGGACGGCGGTCTGGGCCTGACCTAAGTCATGTTGCAAGTACTGCTCAGCCTGCTTGCGGGTGATCGTATCCCCTAGCTGCACCGGATGATTGTCAGGGTATCGGGTGGTTCCCCACCCAATCGTAGGAATACCTGATGGGTCCAGATAGGCTTGGAGTCTAAGACCTTCGCTGGCTTTGATATCATTTTCTAACGCTTTGCCCGATAGACTGTAGGGCTTGCGGCCTGTTAGTGCCCAAATCAAGTAGCCCTGCTGGGGATGTTCGTGGATGCCGGTAGACTGCTTCCGCTGTCTCCAATCCAGGTGGGGCGCACCGATACCGCTCTCGCCGGTGCGAGCAATTAAATGACCGGCTGGGTAGTGTCCCGTCTTGCAGTTTTGCAGGTGCAGAGCTTGAAAGCGTAGCCCTGGCATGGACTCTGGTGTGATTTCGGCCACCAAGCCCCCGCCATTAGGGTCTTTCCAGCAGTCAATTTTAGTTTGGGTGCTAGGGTCTCCGATAGCATAAATTGGGGTGCCGTTGGGAGTCGCCAGGTCAACCCCTCGATGGTTGCTGCTGGCCCCCGCTGGCAGATGGGTGGTGTCGCGCCAGCCGTAGCCCGAGGTAACGGTGTAGCCTGCGATGTTTTCGCCCTTTTGAACCGGCTGATTGAGCACAGGTGCGATCGCAGGCTCAAATTTCTCTCTAACGATGCGACTGATGGGCAGAGCGGCCTCAACCACAGTGTTGAAGGCAGGGAGCACAACCGGCATGAGGATACCTGCTGACAGCAACACACACAGGCCCGTGATGGACCAGTCGCGCCGCTGATGGTGCAACGCGATGCGATAGCGAAAATCCGGGGAAAGTTCTTCGAATTTAGGCTTAACGATTGAGCCTGGCATGATCCACCTGACTCCATTCGTCAAAGGTTACATCCAGGGCTAACCCCGCCTCCGTCAGCCAGCGATAAGATCCATCTGCCAGCTGACAGGCTGGCACCCCCAGCCATTG
>JBCCRZ010000031.1:0-19722 GCA_039200855.1 Cyanobacteria bacterium P01_D01_bin.44
CATTTGGTGGCAGTGGCCCGCAAGCGTTCACTTGGGGTGCAGATTGGGACCTTCAAAATTGATGAGAAGTCTCCAACTTTCGTCATTGCTGAGATTGGTAATAACCATAACGGTAGTCTTGACCTGGCTAAGAAGCTAGTTGATCTGGCAATTAAGGCGGGGGCTGATTGCGCTAAGTTTCAACTGCGTAGCATGAAAGCACTCTATCTCAATGCAGGCAATGCTAACGATGCCAGCGAAGATTTGGGCTCTCAATATACGCTGGATTTACTGGCGCGGTTTCAACTGCAACCTGCAGAAATGCTGGAGGTATTTGACTATTGCAAGGCTCAGGGCATCTTGCCCTTCTGTACTCCCTGGGATTTAGAGAGTCTCGCGATTCTTGAAAATTACGGAATGCCAGGATATAAGATCGCATCGGCAGACCTGACAAATCATGATTTACTCAAGGCCCTGGCTAAAACCGGTAAGCCTCTGATCTGTTCTACGGGGATGTCTACAGAAGCCGAGATCGTTGAATCAGTGCGGCTGTTGCAGCGACTGGGAGCGATGTATGTATTGCTTCACTGTAACTCGACCTATCCAGCCCCATTTAAAGATGTCAATCTCAACTACCTAGATCGCCTCAAGGAAATTGGTGACTGCCCCGTGGGTTATTCGGGACACGAGCGGGATATTAACGTTGCGATCGCGGCTGTCTCTAAGGGGGCTAAGGTGATTGAAAAACACTTTAGCCTCGATAAAACCATGGAGGGTAACGATCATAAAGTAAGCTTATTGCCAGAGGAGTTTAAGAAGATGGTGCAAGGCATTCGTCAAGTCGAACAGGCGCTGGGGACGCCTGGCGAACGACGACTCAGCCAGGGAGAATTGATGAATCGAGAGACTCTGGCCAAAAGCCTCGTGATTAATTGTAATTTGCAAGTCGGAGAAATCATTACGGCAGACATGATTTCTATCAAAAGTCCGGGAAAGGGCCTGCAGCCGAATCGCAAGGGAGAGTTGATTGGACTGGCAGCCGGACGAGCCATGAAGGCAGGAGATTTTTTCTTTCCCAGCGACTTAGAACAAGAACAGATTCAGGCTCGCTATTATGAATTTGAGCGGCCCTGGGGTGTCCCTGTACGCTACCACGACTTCAAGACAATTCTGGCAAAGTCGAATCCAGATTTGCTGGAGTTCCACCTCAGCTATAAAGACCTTGAGGAAGATATTCAGCAGTACTTTGATCAATCCTATGACCTGGATCTGGTGGTGCATAGCCCTGAGCTGTTTGCAGGTGATCATGTGCTCAATCTATGTTCGCCAGATAAGCGTTATCGCCAGACTTCTATTCAGGAATTACAGCGGGTCATTGACATCACTCGTGACTTGAAACCGTACTTTAAACAATCCTCTAGACCTTGCATTGTTACCAACATTGGCGGCTTCACGATTGATGCTCCTTTGCCTTTATCAAAGCGGGAGGAGTTGTACGAGTTGCTGCTCAATAGCTTAGCCGCCCTTGACATGGACGGGGTTGAAATCATCCCCCAAACGATGCCGCCCTTTCCCTGGCATTTTGGCGGTCAACGCTACCACAACCTATTTGTCGATCACCAGGATACTGCTGATTTCTGCCGCGAACATGGTTATCGAGTGTGTCTTGATATTTCACACTCCAAACTGGCATGCAATCACCATAACTTATCTTTCAAAAAGTTTATTGAGCACGTTGGCCCTTGCACCGCCCATCTCCATATTGCAGATGCTGAGGGCGTGGATGGGGAGGGGCTCCAAATTGGGGAGGGAGATATCGACTTTACAGCACTAGCAGAAGATTTAGAGAAGACGTCACCCAATGCTTCATTTATTCCAGAGATTTGGCAAGGACATAAGAACGAGGGAGAAGGATTCTGGATAGCACTTGAGAAATTAGAGGAGTTTTTTTAGCTTTTTTGTGATTTACATGAATTTGTTCCTCTGGCATAACTGCCATAATTAGAAAATCCCCATGCTCAACAATCAGAAAAAATCTATACGTGTTGGAATAGTAGGCAATTCGGGTTGTATTCACAACAGTTTTGCTATGTCCACAGAGCAGTTATTTAAAGAGCCTGTTGGCGGTAATACTGGCAATCTTGCTTTTAGATACGCTGTAACCAATCACATAGCTTCAGAAAAACTGTACCTTTCCTGGAATTCTGATCCCGCATGGGTTCGGGAGGCTTGCGACCTGCTTGTGTTTCCTGCCGCAAATCATATCAAACCCACAAGGGACCACACACCTAAAGCTGATTTTATCGAAGCAGTTGATTTACCATGCTTAATCCTGGGATTGGGGGCGCAAGCTTCCCGCTTAGGAGATGAAATAAGGCTTAAGGAGGGCAGCATACGTTGGCTGAAGGCTATAGCTGAACGCAGCCACCTTATTGGTGTTCGAGGAGAGTATACAGCAGACGTACTTGCGCGAATGGGCATTAATAATACGATTATTCTAGGATGCCCATCTCACTTTATCAATCCACTTCCTACATTAGGAGAAGTCATTGAGAAAAAGCTCTACCATACTGTTCCCCAGAATTTAGTCGTAACGGCCGGTAACCCTGCGAAGCTCTCGCTTAAGCGTGTTGAGCGAAAGCTTATGGATTGGCTGCGTAAGTATAGAGGGGCGTACGTTTGCCAATCGCCTCAGGACCTAGTTTCGCTGGCACGAAATTGCGAGAATGAGATTTCAGAAGATCATTTGACCAGATACCGCCAGTACTTACAGCCCTCGATTTCTCGCTACTTACAGCCTCGATCAAAATTTATAGCCTTTGCTAGAAAACACTTTCGCACCTTCTTTGATGCCGGTGCCTGGCTTGAATTCTTATCCTCTTTTGACCTGTCAATCGGCACACGAATGCATGGCAACTTGCTCTCAGTACAAGCTTCTACACCTGCGATCTGCATTCACCATGATTCAAGAACTCAAGAGCTGAGCAACGTGACATCTATACCACATTTATCAATAAGCAAATTTCTAGCTGCAAGAAACATCCGAGAAGCAGCTGAGTTAGTGTCTTTTGAAGGCAGAGCTTTTGACAAGAATAGAGTTAGGCTTGCAAGTGAGTACAGAGAGCTACTCATTAAAAATGGAATTGCTGTAGGTGATGTTTTAGATAGCTTAACAAAATCTTGATCTAAATCAACCCAATCATGTTGGAGTTAGTATTAAAGATTTTGTCCTTTTAATCTTGTTTTTAAGGAAAGTTAACTTGCTTTGAAGAAAGAAAATTTATGAACTTTAAACTTCAAAATGAACCTTTTTTTATCATTGGTTGTGGTCGATCAGGAACCACTATGCTGCGATTAATGCTGAACGATCACCCTGGCATACGTGTACCTCGAGAGACACCCTTCTTACCTAGGTTAATGCAGCAACTTCCTCTCAATTCCCCGCTTAGTGAGGATGATACAAATTTAGCATTCAATCTTATCACTAATCATTGGAAGTGGGAAACGTGGGCAGTCACACCTGAGAGATTACGTAACACAATCTCATCTTTGAAACATCCTTTCCTTGGCCAGTTGATTAGTGCTATGTATCTGAGTTGCAGTAACCCAGAGAACAAACCACGCTGGGGAGATAAGTCTATAGCCTGCACCCAAAAAGTACATCTCTTGCATCAAGTTTTTCCTCATGCCAAGTTTATCCATCTTATTCGTGATGCCCGGGATGTCTGTATGTCGTGGCAAAATGCATATCTGCGCAGCAATAGTAGTGCATTTAAGCATGGTCAATCAATATCTGATGCTGCAAAACATTGGTCTCACATGGTAAATGCAGCTGTTGAATCAGGTCAACATTTGGGTTCTGAGTTTTATCTTGAGATAAGGTATGAAGATCTTGTTCTAAAAACTGAGGAAACCCTCAAGAATATTTGTACCTTTATAGGCGAAGAATACGATAGTAGAATGTTGGACTTCTATAAAAATAGTGCGGTTAAGGAAATAGCTATTGACAAACCACATCATGCACAACACCATACAAAAACTCGTCGTCCCCCTAACCCAACTGACACATATCGGTGGCGTGCAGAAATGAGTTTAGCGGATATAGTTCTCGTTGAGGCACATGCTGGACAAATGATGGATCGTATTGGGCAAACAAGACATTTTCAAGGAATGCAGAGAATCATTCCATATAGTTTTCGAGCTTCCTGTAAGCTAAAAAATAAACTCGAGAAAATATTGCTGCCAACTAATGAGGATTGAGAACTTCTAAAACTATCCGATTCTGCATACTTGCTATACCATCTCATTCGCCTATTGCGATGGCTTAGTAGGTGTTTATTAACTAGAAACGCTATCCATCTAACCTCTCTAGTTAAAGCACTCTGTTTAATCTAGTTCACATTTCAAGATAATAACAGTTCGCAAATCGTATAAATCACACAGGGTTCAGTCGTCTAGGTAAGGAAGATCCATGCCAATCTATCAATCTCCATCAAATCATCTTCAAAAGCGGCAGGAAACAATGTCAGTTACAGTTAAATCTGATGACGTTCAACCTAGAACGACTTGTGAAGTTTATCACGCAGTTGGCCCTTTGGACTTACGACCGAGTGTTCAGTCATCTTTTTTTTACTATTTGCATCATGTTTTAGCACGTAGTCAAAGTCAAAAAAGCATAAATAAATTCGAAAAACGCAATAGATTTGGCCTGAAAAATAAAATAAAAAGCCTGATCAAAAACATATACCCGTCAGGTAACTCTTTAGGTAAATATCACTCCATAAGCTCTTATCAATGTGATGTTATATTCAATTTCTTTGCTTCTAGTCCACATAGCCTGGGAATCCAGAGAAAATTGGCAGAACAATGTCAGTTAGCTGGATTAAAGACTGGTATGGTTGGTATCTTTGCTCAAAGAAGAGATCGCAATCTTTTAGCGATAGATCTGCCTGAATTTGATCATATTTTTCCTCTTCAACAGTTCAATGAAATTTTTGAATTCAATCTACCCCGTATATCACGCCAGAAAATCATTGAACAATGCAGGCATATTCAATTATCACTTGAAAAGTTTGGCTGTTCAAGCCCTAATGCTTCAGAGTATTTAGCAGAATGTGCGATTCAAGTTGAGAAAAAAGCTTGCATTTTCCAGCGTCTCTTAGAGGAGGTCAACCCCAAAATTGTAATATTGTCACATGGGAAAACCATGGAAGATGCAGCAATGCTTATTGCTTGTCATAAAGCAGATAAGAAGTCAATGCTAGTACCCCATGGATTTCCTCAAAAAAGTATGGCTCCTATACATGCATCAATCGTAACGTCTTTCGGTCCTCATCATGATCGTTACCTAAAAGATATCAGTAGGTCCTCTACCCAAATCATGAAACTAGGCTGGTTAGAGCCAAGCACTACACTAAAAAATAACGTGTGTAATATCTCAGATAATAGCAGTAGAAACAAAGAAAAATATAACGTCTTATTTTTATCATCATTATCTGGATGGGAAATACATCGATGCGAATCTCTGCTGGAAAGGGTTCCAGATATTTTGAAAACGTTAAACAAAATGCCTGAAATTGAAACGATAAATGTTCGCCTGCGTCACAACGAATACAACGATTTAGTTATAAAGACTTTGCTTTCCTCGTGTGCAGGATCAAAATTACGGAGATCAGGCATGAATAATCCTATCTCAGATGATTTAAATGCATGTGACATTATCATATCTTTTAACAGCACAGCATTACTATATGGCCCGTATTTGAATAAGAAATCTATAGAAATCCGCGATCAAAAGATAAATTCAGTTTGGGGAAGTAGCGTGCTTCCTAGCAAGCAGGTATATCAAATCAATGAAGTATTTGACTCACAAGATTTTTGCCAATTCATTTTGGATTCTCCAGTATTGAAGGGCAATAGTGTATTTTACAACTGGGGTCACGAATTGAAAACTTTCTCCGATTATTTAAAGAGCATTGTCTAATCAGCATTTAATTTTTAATGGCAGATATTAGCAATAGACTCTAATACAAGATGATGAAGGATCAAGAAATACAGTAAATGATTTCTCTTAAAGCATAAGGAAGATAGAGCGAGTTAGTTTTTAACATAAAATCAATGCGTCTAAAGATAGGCAATCAGCAGGAAACCAAAATGTATTTAAAAGAAATTACGAAGAAAATTCTTCCTGAAACTGTTTCAAGAAGAATAAAAACCTATAAAGATAAGCAGGAAAAATTTTACAACGAAATAAAATTATTAAATGGGAAAAAGATCGATAGAAATACCACAAAGAGCGTGTTGTTTTTTACAACACACAAGTGTGCTTCTACTTACATGGGTAAGTGCATAAGGTATATAAACGGGAAATATTTAAATCTGACCCATTTAGATTTCATGCTTTACCTATGGATGTATTCAAACCAGGATACATTTCAGCTCTTAGAAAATAAAAAGTCAATTGTTTTCTATCCAGAAGGAATGTTGTATTCTCCACTAAGAAAATATGTTCCTGTTCCAGAAATAGATCAATACTGTATTTTATTAATGCTTAGAGATCCGAGAGACGTCATTGTATCAGAATATTTCTCTGTTGCATATAGCCATGTTCTATCTCCTCATAAAATGCGCAAAGAAGAATTGTTAAATCGCAGAAGTCAAGTTCAGAAAATGACAGTAGATGAATATGCGCTTGAAAAAGCTAAGCATTACCAACAAGTTTATAGTGAATATTGCAATCACCTCATTAAAGCTCAAAACATTAAGTTTCTTCGGTATGAGGACTTTATGCAGAATTTCAATTTCTGGATTCAACAACTAGAAGATTGTCTCAAAATTAGCATTAGCGAAGAAGATAGAGATCGTTTATATGAGCTTAAGGGTGGCGACGCTGAAATAATTGAGAACAAACTCAAGCATATTAGGAAGGGAACACCAGGCGATTATAAAAATAAACTAACTGAAGAAACTCAAGATTTTCTGAATTCTAAATTTAAGGAGATCCTTCTTACCTTAAATTATGAGTAACTATATAAAAAATCTCGCGGAATTCAAAAATTCCTTTATTTGGCAATCTATCAAAGAAAAATATTGCTTATCTACTCTTTCAACTACTTATTCTTATGACCCCTACCATAAGTGTTTGCGTTCCTACTTTCAATGCTGGAAAATATCTTAGAGCGTGTCTAGATAGTATTCTTTCACAAACATTTATTGACTTTGAATTATTGATCGTTGATAATCATTCATCGGATCAGACTCATACCATTATCGAGGAATATGCTGAGTTTGATCCACGGATTCGTATAGTTCGAAATGAGCACAATATTGGAGCAGTTGGTAACTTTAATCGATGCCTTGAGTTGGCTCAAGGTAAATGGATTAAATTTGTCTTTGCCGACGATTTTATTGCACCTAGCTGTCTTGAGAAGATGCTCGCTGCAAGCAAACCCGACAGCGCTTTAGTTTGCTGCCGCCGTGACTTTCTATTTGAACCTGGTATTCAAGAGGAAACCAAAAAATACTATCTAAAACACCTGTCAGAGTGGTCAATAGAAAACTTATTTAGTAGCTCAACAGATATTTCAGCAAATGATTTTTGTAAAGTTATACTCGACTATTTTCAGCACAACATAGTTGGCGAACCAACAGCTGTGATGCTGCATCGAAATACGTTTTATCGTTTTGGCACGTTTAACACTCATATCATTGGCATAGCTGATATAGAGTATTGGACAAGAGTTGCAATTCACACAGGATTGATTTACGTTCCATATACTTTAGCAACCTCGCGAGTTCACGGTGAATCTGTTACATCCAAGATTGTCGCTAATAAGCATTATCGAAAAACCAAATTAGATCGACTTATTCTTCTGCATGATTTTGTTTTTCATCCAAATTATGCTCCACTACGTGTTGCCGCTAGCCACAGACAACCACCATTCAACTTTAAGGTTTCACTCGCAGAGAAAGCTTATGAAGCCCGCAGGATAGCTATACAGTCCATATCAAGCTCTCCGAATCAAGTCTCACTTGTTATGAATGAATGGCAAAACGTCATACGCCACTATCCAGAACTATTAACTTATTCAAATCAAAGCCTATTTAAGAAAGCAAGTAATTACACGATGCGTAAATTGAAAAAGGTAAGAGGTAAGATGCGAGCTTTTTTAAAGAAAAAGGTTGAGAGCTAAGCTCCGCTAATTTTTTAATAATAAAAAATTATCATAGTTTATTTCATTAACTTCACCACTTGTACATTGAGGTATTTGTACATGATCAGCATTATAACACCCGTCTTTAATGGCGAAAAATTTATCGAAGCATGTATTAAAAGTGTAATCAATCAGAATTATTTTCATGTTGAGCACATCATCATTGATGGTGCCTCCACAGATAAAACTGTAGAAATAATCGAACAATATTTTAAAAAATATAATCATATAAAATTTATTTCCAAGAAGGATAACGGACAATCAGATGCAATCAATACAGGAATTTCACTAGCTACAGGGGAAATCATAGGAATTTTAAATGTTGATGATTCTTATGAACCAAATACTCTTCTCAGAGTCTCTGATATTTTCAGGCATTTATCAGAGCCTAGTTTTGTTACAGGTAATTGCAATATATATGACAGCAGTGGCTATCTTCGTAAAGTAAATAAACCTAAAAAAATGGATATTATAGATCTGCTATTAAAAAGTAAATCGCATCCTTTTCCTGCAAATCCATCAGCATATTTTTATCATAAATCACTTCATCAAAAAATTGGTTTATATGATGTCAACGATCATTACACAATGGATCTCGATTTTATATGCAGAGCTGTACAGGGTGCTACTGTCAAATATGTAGATGAAGTCTGGGGAAATTTTCTACTACATGAAGGATCTAAAACATTCAATGATTCTATAGTTGCTCATAGAGGAAGAAATCGTAGGGAAAAAGTTCTAAACCTCTACAGGAATAGTCTTTCTCTATCAAAGAAATGCAAACTAACTGTCTTTGATAGTTTTTACAGCGCTTCATTACATAGCAGAAGATTACCTGGAAAATTTCGAAATTTTCTTTCAAAGCTCAACTACAAATCTAATAATTTTCATAATTAGTTACTACACTAATAAAGTGACTATAGGTAAGCTTAATTTTAGATCACTAGAATATTGATTTAGCCTTTCTCTGAACATCTTTCAATTCAGAGCACCTTCTTACGAATCGTTAAAGGAAAGTGAAATGTTTGATTTTAGGCATCTGAGAGAGTGGTCCAGATATGCAATTGATGATGTAAAAAGCTATCGTCAATCGGATCCTAACACAATCTATCTTCTCTCATTTCCGAAAAGTGGAGTAACATGGCTGAAATTTATGCTTATACAGCTCTTAATTAAAGCATATGATATTGAATATGAGCCAACTGTAGACCTCAATAAACTGTCTAGAGAAAATAAACAATTACCTAAAATCATTTGGACTCACGGCGATAGTCAAATTATAAGCGAGAAAGGAATTTGTAATGATGTAGAGCAATTGTTTATTTATGGGGGTCGTCTTCGATATCGAAAAAATCGTGTTATTTTACTGGTAAGAGATCCGCGTGATGTCGTAGTTTCTCACTATCATCAAGTTACTAGGCGATCTGATATACCTCTTAAATTTGATTCTATAAGTGAGTTTGTTCAGCATCAGCACTACGGAATCCAACGCATTATTCGCTTCTATCAAGTCTGGAACAAAAACCGTTGGATTTTAAGAAAGCTGCTAATTGTTCGATACGAAGATCTTATGACTGATGGGCCAACTATCCTGGCTAGAATCCTAAATTTTATTAATGTTAACGATATCGATTCAAATCTAGTTAATCAAGTCTATGAGATAAGTCAGGCGGACAAAATGCGTAAGCTGGAAATACAGGGAAAAGTGAAAGGTATGAGAGCCTTTGGTACAGAACGCAATACCTTAAAGGTGCGACGTGCCAAGATTGGCTCTTACAAAGATGAGTTATCTAATGAAGACATTCAGTATTGCAACAAGCTAATGAAAAAGCTTCCGACAATATACGGATATCTAGTTGATTGAAACTGGCCTGTGTCCCCGACGGAAGTGTCAGATCTGAGTCGCCAAAATAGAGTGCTGGTCATCGTGCTGGGTCATGGTCAAACATGGCCTACTTTGGGCTGTCTGTGTGGGGTAAGGTCACCTAAGCTGATGAAAAGGTATCATACCTGCCTCAAGCCGTTGTACAGATGGAGAATAAGCCGTACTATAGTTTTGGGATTATAGTGCGGCCAATAAGGCTAAAACGATTACTCAGCAGTAGTTTGAGAGATTACAGGGCTATCAGCGCCATCTTCTCGAGCTTTCCCCAGTTTTTTTCCGGTCTTGATGATAGGTCTCAGATATAGGGTTGTTTTTGTCTGCCCAGCTAAATTGATAGTTCGTGTAAACAAAGAGTGGCTTCTATGATGTTTAGGCGATGGTTTTGAAAATAGGTTTTCGAACAGTCTTGCATAGTCCTGCGTATTTTCTGATTGTGTTTGCAACCATGTCAGAATTTTTTCATGGGTCGCGGAGGCAGAGATAAGCTGTACTGGAAAGGCAGCGGTGGTAGTTAATTCCAGGACTTTCCCGGTCACAGGATGAATACGAAATGAAAGCCCTGATCGTCGTTTTTGGGCAAGCAACTCAGATAATACGCCGGGAATGACAGGCACTAGCCTGGATGGGGTGACTGGGAAATCTAATCCTGTAGAAATTTCATCCATCAGTATTGGTCGCCAGCCAAAAAACTCATAGTAGATTTTGGCTCCCCACTGACCGTCTCCACGCAGCCCGTATCCAATTTCTTGGGGAAACCCAATTTTTTTAAGGGTCTCGCATAGCCATTGCAGCTCCCCCGTATAGGGGATCTTGGCGGCGGCTAGTTGCGATCGCAATCCACCGTGGGCATCTCCATTACCTCCCAATAGACTATTGACATACACTTTGAGCACAGCGAGTTCTCCTGCTGCTTGCGAAACCCCACCCCAAAGGCAAAATCGTGTCCCTGCAGGGAGTGTCGCCGCCCCGTCTTGCAGCCGCTGCCAGAGCGGTGTGAGTTGCTGCCAGAGCGCTCCGCAACCCAGTTGTGTTGCCGTTTCTTCCAGGGAGGCTAATCCCGTCTTGACCCGCTCAGCCGCCGGTAAGACCGGGTTGCCCACCTCGCAGGTATAGCGTAGAGACGGATTTGACTTAGCCTCTGCTGCCACCGAAAATTCAAGCGGTTGCCCCATAGATAGAGCAGATAATTGTGCCGATGGCCACACCTCAGGCGAGGCTAAACTCTCCTGGGTTAACCTTTGAAAGCAGCGGATCGCCTCTACCCGCTGTTGTGGGTTAAAGCCCGCCAGGGTGCTGACCCGATGCACGAGCTGGTCGCAAGCTTGCCCATAGGCAGAGCGTGGTTTGATCGCGCTGTGATGAGAGACTATCCGCTGCTCTAGTTTAAGTGGCAAAGGATCGCATGAGGCAATCGCCGCCAACACCGTCACGGTTGTAAAAATTCGTCGGGCATCCTGGCTGAGCTTGGGGCGAACCTGCAGGAGACCTTTATGGGATGAGGGGACCCGCAGACTAGGGACAGATGCCCAACTCCCGTCAGCCTGCTGTTGGGCCAGTAAGCCTGACAGCAGCTCCCCAGATGATTTAAGAAGTCCCCCACAGGCTTGAAAAAACGGTGCATCTCCCTGGAGTAACGGCCAGTCATGCTTCATTGCTGGCTTGCCCAACCGTTGCCATAACCGCGACGCCAACCAGGTCGGAAAGTGCGGATGAGCCCACCAGTAGCCGGTAAAGGTTCCTGTTTGTGTTTGATTGGGGGCAATGACGGTGTGCCAATAGGGGATGCTCTGCGCCGGGGACCAGACCTGGGTGTCAACTAGTGCCATAGCTGCCGTCAGTGAGACATCTACACAGGGTTGCCCCCAGTGGTGATGCTCAGGCGAAAATCGATAGGTCCGAAACAACCCATCGGCAGCCTGGTGGGCCAGCAGAAAGTCTAAAGCACCCGCAGGGATGGTACGTTTTAACCGCGCCAGCAACATCACTCCCCAGGCTGTACTATCGGCATCCGGCACTGTCGAAACGTTGTAGCCCCAACTGGCTTGAGGGCCGATATGCCCTAACAGCCAGTCAGCTGCCTTATTTATGCAAGCCCGGGCTAGCTCTGCCACTGGGGGCCTCAGACGCGGGGTTATCTCCCACAGGAGCACGCCTGTGTAAGCAGTGACCCATGCATCCGAAGTCCCTGCCTTAAGCCAGAAATCACTCCAGTAGCCAGTGGGATCTTGAGTTTGGGCAAGATACTCAAGCCCCTTCTCCAGCGTTCTATTCAGTGTCTCATCCACTGCCCTATCCAGCATCACTATTGGGGAAGATAAACAGACTGTTTCCCTCAGCGGATTTGGCTTCACTCCAGGCCCCCTCTCGATCAAAGTAAATGTTTTGTACACGGTAGGTAAAGGACGGCAGCTCTGCGGCATCTTTGCCCAAAATCTCCTTTAGGGAACGCTGCATCGTCACCTCATCCTCTGCGTTTTCTTTCCCCAATGTGACCCGTTGGGGGGCATAGCCTTCCCGTCTGATCTCCACCACCAACCGATAAAGTCCGGCCAGGTTCTCGGGTAGCGTATCTGCCTTAAAGAGTGGGCACTCAACCTTGATCTTCCACGCCAGGGAGCCCGAGGGGGCAATTTCATGAATGCGATCGAGCACGCCCGCAGGGTTTGTGGTCAGCTGAGAATCCAGCAGGGTCAGATGCACCGCATTCCATACTTCATCCTGCACATCAGTCGGTTCAAATTCAACGGTGGCTTTACCAGCGGGCTCCAGCACAACCGGAAAGGTTGTTTTACTTCTGGCCTTAAAGATGGCCAGCGGCACCACCGAGTTACTATCGACCTGCAATAGCCTGGGCACACAGTCAGTAATCTGAATCGCCGCATTGGCCGAATTAGAAATCTCTAACGTCTGGGGGGATAAGGTCTCTTCGAGCATGCGGGTCTCTGGCTCAATGCCCGCGAGATCATCTAAAACCAGCCGCATCGGAATTCGCTTAACGATCCCAGTTTCCTCACCTTGCTCTGGGGTGAGCGTGACCGTCACCTCTCCGTTGACCCCGATGGGTGTGGTCAGCAACTCAGCCAAATAGCGATAATATTCAAGGGACAGATCCAAGGTCATCTCATTGCCGCTCTCCAGGTTAACATTGATTTCGTTCCCACCGAGCGGTGTAATTTCTTCTGGAAATGCGGTGATCAACTTTAAGATGGCTGTCTCATACCCCCCCATAATGACACTGGGGTTAGCTAAGCCACCCGCACTATCACGGTATAAAAAGTCTCTCAGATCACTTAACCTAGCCGGATTGTGATAAGGAACAACTCGCATGGTAACCCGCACTCGTACATTCTCTTCACCATCCCGATACAGTTGCGGAATAATATGGGGGGTCCCCAATTCAGGATTAAAGGCCAACCTCAACTCATCGGGCAGGCGATAGACCGTGTTCGCAAATTCTGCCTGACGGATAAAACCAAACTCTGTATCCGCCCAGTCTGTTTGTAAACTGTCATCATCCGCTCGAATGACAGCATAAATGAGTTGATTTTGTTTGAGATTTGCATCAAAGACAAAATTTATCGTCCGCTTAATAACTGCTTTTTTGTAGTTTTGTTGGGTCTCTCGAGTTTGTTTTGCTTGCTCAAACTTAACGCGATCCAGAAAAATAGCTTTAGAAATGCTGGGAATCGCTGGCTGCCTTAAGTTGGAGACGGCTGTACTCAATGCAGGATTGACCGTGAGGGTCGGGGTATTGGGTTGGGCCGCCACCCGATTAAAGTTAGGATGAACCCTCACACGGTCTGTTGGGCGTCTCCGGAGCCCGCCATTCCCCCCTAATTCCAGGATGGGGAAAGGGGTGACGATGGGGGGTGGGACTGGTCTGATGGGCGGCGTGGGCCGCGGTGTGGGCCGCGGCAAGGGCCGCGGTGTGGGCTGCACAACCGGCTGCTCTACCCAATATCCATAGCTCAACGACAGCTCTAACTTGGCCTGTCGCTGCATCGCCTGGTAGAGCGGCTCAACTTCGTTGGCCGCAATGTCTATCCCAGCGCGGATCACGATGCGAGACTCCTGGCCACTGGCCTCCGTGTCAAAAAAGATCGTCGGTTGAGGAAAAGACTTGCGTCCCCCGTTCCACACCACTGAGAGCGCAGTGACATGGACCGGAAATGGCTGGGCATCATTAAAGGTTGAGGGCACTTCTTCGAGTTCAAGATGCAGGCGAATGTTGCCATCGGCATCCTTTAGAAAGCGCACATCTGGCCCAGGGATTTGCCCTTCGCGGCTGGCGATGCGAAAGTCAGGGCGATAGTAGCGCTTGCCATCGTTGGCCTGATAAATTTTGCGGTCCTGGGTGGGGATTTGGTTTGACTTAAATCGGGGCGCATTCTGATCCACTGCCAACAAAATTGAATGTTGAATCTTGTCCAACGAAACGCTGGTCAGCGGTTTGGCATGCATCAGCTGCTGTGACAGTTGGGCCTGATTTGCGCTGAGGGCTTCGACCTTCAGCGTTGTGGTTTTAGGCATGATTTTCTTTCCTGATTTCAATGGGGTTCCTAATCGGCTTAGGCCGATTTTGTCTGTGCAGCGGCGGTTGCCGACCGCCGCTGGCTTTGATGATGTCTTTACCGAACGGGTTCTTCTAGCACTAAAACGGGATCATCAGTTTCCTGCCAGGTGCCCTCGAAGTTATCTCCACTCTCTGCGCCAAAGTACCGCAGCTTATGGCGAAAACTCGTCTTGTCAGAATCGCGCAGGAGCACTTTCCACATAACGAAGTCATCGCTGTCGGCCGAGAACCGTAGAATTTCATCCTGCTTCAGGTTGTTGCCAGGATCTTCATATTCTAGATAAACAAAGATGCGACGATATTTGTCCCAATCTACCAGGCCAGCATCTACCTGGACTTCCAGGGCCTCAACCCCACCTGTGCCCACCGGGATGGTATCGCCAAGTTCTCCTTCAACATCTGTTTTCTCTTCGCTAGACCCGTCTTGATACACAATAATGATGTTGTAGGTAAACCGGGTCAGGTTGGGATCCCGCAGACTAAAGGTCCAGCCGCTGGTTTCACCGTTGGACATGAGTTCTGCGTGGTGAGTCGCCTCATAATCGTTACGCTGATCGCGATAGATCGCATCCACGATGACTTTATCAATTACACTAAAATCGGCCTGGGCAAGAAATCGGGTAGACTTGCTTTGCTCAAAGGGATTGGGAATCGTCAGGGTCTCTGCATTATCGCGCTGCTCACGGGTCTCCATTTGCTGGCCATCCTTGAGCACATAGACCAGGTCATAGACATGGTCACGCGGGGGACCAGAATGGCCGGTGTAGGTAAAGAAAACGGCCAGCGGGTTGTCCCGAGTGAGTTCAAAAGATTGCTTGGCGCTGCTGGCATTAGAACCGGGGTAGCGAATATTTACCCGTACGGCATCAACCACCTCAGGCATCGCCCCCAGCGCGATGGTGACCTTTTTAAAGCCCAGGCGCTGATACGAAATCACCAACTGCCGTTCTCTCGCCTCAATGGTGCCAGTGTTGGGGATACGAATGGTTTCGCCCGTATTTTTATAAACCAGTTCACTCCAATATTGATAGATATCTTTGGGGGAGCCATCGCTATTTTTGGCCATAATCTGTCGGAAGCGGTGCACATCCCCTGCGTTTTTGAACAGATACTCCTTAGCCTTTTTGACCCGTACATTGCGAACATCATCTTGCTGGTCGTAGTCCAGGAAAACTTTGAGGGCGTAGACCGGATCATCCTCAAAATTAACGTTGGCATTAACAGTCACATCCAGTTCCTGGAAAAACTGCTGGCTGGCGTCTACGTAGATGGTGGCCCGTTTGATTTGCTCGGGGGTCAAAATTTCACTGAGTTGGGCATTGGGGTTAATGCGTTTCTGGATGACGTCTCGTTTGTTGATATGAACATCAATCTCGCCCTCCATTTCTTTTTCGACTTCCTTAAGCCACTTGTTACTGCTTTGCTCCTCAGTGGCTGGCGTAAATGCGGTTTCGAAAAAGCTCGGTAAGATGTTGGTCTCCAAAATGCCAAATGCCATCGTCTCCAATTTTTGGGTGAGATCGGAATTTGGATCCTCGTCACGGAAATCGCCGCTGTCAATATCGATGGTGAGGCTATGGAAGATATCCCGAAACTCTTTAAGTGAGCCAATTTCTGGCCAGGTTTTTTTGTAAACGACCTTGCCATTTTTCTTTTTGGTATGGGTGACAATCGTGTGCCGCTTGAGTTCTTCGTAGAAGTCTCTGCGATTACCGTGGATGTGAATGGATACTGCAGGAATCCGGGCAAGATAGGTCAAGCTGTAGTTGACAATGGCGGGGATGACGCCTTGCTCAACACTTTGACGAAAGACTTCTGAGCCTTCCTGGCTAAATTGCTGGCTAAAACTGGCCAGGTTTGCGCCAATCAGGGACGGCTGTTTTGAGCCTGTGCTAAACCGCACGAGATCTTCGTTAAAGGTGACAAACTCGACTGAGCCATCGATAAAGGCAGGTGGATAGCTCAGCTTAGGATTGAACCTCACCAGGCGCTTGAGGTACTGCCGAATCTTCTGCTCGTCCTGGTCTGAAACCGCGGCCTGGGTGGTTAACGAGAGGTAGGCGCGCTGGATTTCACTGTCTTCGGGGCCTAGATTATCGAGATCGCGGGCGTAGAGAATGAAGGTCAGCAGCGGATTGTTATCATCATCGACGGCGATGGTCGGGCGATCTGTGACCATATAAAATTGGGCCGGATCTTCGTCGTCGCGATGAATCAGGACGTAATCGACATCGGGAACTTTAATCGTATCGTAGAGGCTTAACATGGGAGGCTCCTAATGGGTTGAAGTTAGATCAAAATAGGTTTGTTTCGAGTAGCGTAAGATATCTAAAAATGCGAGATATCTGGATTGAGGTGAGGTGTTGTTCTACAGCTTGATCTCGATGTGCTTGCCGTCGATATCACCCAGGTGACGGGTCAACAATTGGGTGATAGGGCGAGCGGTGGTTTGACGCACAGAGGCGCTGTGACAGGTGCTGTGACCCGGTTGCTGGGTGGTCGAGGTGGTTTGGGTCTCAGCTACATCCCAGCCGACAAATTGCACCTCGTAGTGCAGGGTTAACCAGGCTTCGTTAGATTGCCAGAGGTTGCTGATGGCCTGGGCTTGTTCGGCGGTCAGGGGAGAACTTAAGGCACAATGGTTATCGCTCATCAGGGTCGGTTGCCCCGTCAGGGTGAGAATATCTGCGATCGCAACCGTCACATTGCCACCCGTCCAGTCAGGATAGCTCAGGTGGGGCGGGCTCCCCTTGCCTGAGGTCAGGGCCGACACCACCGCCGTTTGCTCAGCCGAAGATAGGCCAAGGGTGGTAGTGAGACTGAGCTGACCGCCCGTGGCGATGCCCTGTTTTTGATAGGTCATCAGGGTCATGTCAGCGACATCATCGATCAGCGACAGATGGGGCTGGGCAAAGGCGTAGTAGCAACTCCCATCCTCTAAATCGGGGTAGATCAGCAGGTGAGGATACTCCGCCAGGGCAATCGGATGCAGCAGGTCAATCATGGTGTGCCTCCACTCCCTGGGAGGCCACCTCCTGCGCCCATCAGCGCCCGAATCAGGGCAAGCCCGCCCCAGGCTTGACGAGAGTCGGGATCAACCACCTCATCGTAGAGGGTTTGTTCTTGGGCACTCCGACTGACGCTGCGCAGGGGTAAGCTAACCCGTTCTACTTTGCCGAGGGAGGCACCCGGAGCGATATTAAACCAGGCATCGACGGCATTTTGTAGATTGGCCGGTGAGAGTCCCAGGTGTTTGCCCCAGAGATCGCGACGGTAGCTGATCACCCCGGCGTGGTTGTTCTCATCCATAAACGCCACTGAGTGCTCCAGATCGGTGTAAAGGCTACGGCGCATCATGTTGGCAGACCCCACCAGAGCCCAGTGATCGTCAATCAAGCTTGTTTTACTATGCACCACCAGATCAGCCGTCCGCCCATCGGGCAAAGGATAGGTATCGGTGCGTCGGAAAATGCCGATCCGATCCCGCTGCGCGGTCGATAGCCCATCCAGGAGATTTTGGTTAACCGCGATGTTAAAGTCTTTGGAGGGAACATTGCCACCGTTGGGGTCATCTCCACCAATCACCAAAATGACTTTCAGCGCGGCTTGTGCCTTGATTTGTGCATTCATGGTGTCAAACAGTTCTGCACTGGTAAACGCTTGATCTTCTATAAAGATGTAGGTTTGTGCCCCCCGCAGGGCCTGAATCCAGGCGTCTCGCAGCTCAAAGCGACCATTTGAGGCATAGCTGATCGCTTGATTTCTCGGGAGAGAGAGGGTTGAGTGGACCGTCGAGAAATTCATTCTGGGGACCGTCGTCAAGTTGTGGACATGCATCTGTCCTGTCTGGGGCACCGCCAGCGCTCGACTCGCTAAGGCGGGGGTGGAGGGCAAATGGCTATTACCCACCAGAGTCGATAAGCCGGGCGGATGCTGCGGTGCCCGGATGCTAATCCGAATGGGGGATCGGCCTTGAATCTCATTCCACTGCTCTCGGAAATTTTCGAACATGGGCTGGACCGCTGGCCCCTCCACTTTGGCCGCAATATCGTGCCAGAGGGACATATGACGGGTATTTTCAAAGTCGATGCCGCCGGTAAAGCCGATCGATCGGGTGCTGTCGCCGATGACGGCAAACTTCATATGCACTGCCCCGGCTGGGTGGGCGAGAATGTTGAGAAGGGCTTTGTTGGCAAGGTTGGGGTCGCTCCTCAGGTCTTGAATAAACTGAAAGGTGTCGTAGTTTAAATCGACCATCCCGGCCACATCTGGAACCGTACTGTTCTGGAGACGGTTGAGCTGCAAGACTTCGGGAGCCATTAGCCATCCCATCACCCGCACATCAACCCCGGCCCGGGCTTTGGCTTTTAGCAGATCGCTGACCGGATTGCTACTGCCCAGGCCATCCAGGGAAAAGGTTGACCCAAACCACCATCCCATCAGGTAAATAAACTGACCGCTGGTATCGCCGCTGCCCAAGCGATCAATTTCTGCTTTGAGGGCAGGAAAGTAACGACTGCCGTGGATCAGGGGGGTAACTTGACTGTGAGTCGCAATTGGCACACTTGCAGGCGGCCTGCTGGAACTGCCGAGGCCGAGGGAACCGCCGGAATTGCCGGAACTTCCCCCACCCATATAGCGCGCCTTGAGTTCTTGAAATGTTGGCATAACTGTCTCCTGTTTGATGCGAATAATCAGCCGATAGTGTGAACCCGGAGGGCTACACCAGGGGCCGGATCAGTAAGGGGGAACGATTAGTGGTGTGAAATTCAGATTCGACGTTGGTGCCGTCGTCAAAGAAAAAGTTGGTGCGCCATTGGAACCTGTCTGCCGTCTTATCGGGCAGACGCAATTTCCACTCCTGGATGTGGCTGTTTGAAGAACCGTCAATCACCAAGGTTTCTGTTTGGGTAAATTCTGGATTGTCAGCCGGGCCTTCGTACCGCAGGTCAACCAGGATCAGGCTGATGCCAATTGCGGTGGGGTCTGGTCCCAGCCAGCGGACTGAAACGGTTTTTACGTCCGCGGCGGGCACCCCGACCAGCAAATGGGGTGAGGTGGCTTCTTGCCAG
>JBCCRZ010000032.1:0-19337 GCA_039200855.1 Cyanobacteria bacterium P01_D01_bin.44
CGATGGGCATGAGCATGGCAAAGGGGCTAGTAAAGCCAGAAAACAGGTAAATATCCTCTAAATCTGACAGTGGCCCCAGCAGCGGTAGCCCGTCTCGGCTAAAGGTGACCAGGCAGTGACGCCACTGGCCGGGAACGGTCTTGAGGGCAGGCAGTGGGGTTGAAATCGCCTCTCTTATTTGGGTTTCACCCACGGCTGGGTTTGAGACGGGGGCAAGGTCGGTATGCACCTGGCTGAGTTGCCCAATTCGCAGGGTGCCGTCTAAAAATTGGATGACGCCCGCGTCTAAGATGGGGCCTGCCATCTGTTGTGAGGTTTGCCAGAGCGGCAATTTTTCAGGCTGACTGACGTCGTCTTCCATGGCAAACCGCTTGGCGTTGGCGGGCATAATCAGTGTTCTCAACGCTAGTTCAACTGGTGGGGTTTCGATAATCTCGGCGTGGGTGTAGTAGAGCGGGACTTGAATGCCGGTTGCCTTCAGGAGTGATTGGCTGTAAGCACCAGCTGCGATCGCAACCTGACCCGCCGCATAGGCCTGCTCTGCCGTAGTCACCCCGGTGACCCGGTTACCGACGCACACCAGCCCAGTGACCGTCGCGATCAGGTGTTGGCCCCCTAACCGACGAAAGGCCTGGTTAAACGCCTCGACAGTTTTGATCGGGTGGACATGGCCATGGGGGACTCTGAGGGCACCTGCGATCGCATCTTGGTCAAGCTGAGGCTCCAGTTCGCAAGCTTCCTGCACAGAAATCAGCTGGGGGGGAATGGCATAGTGTTGGTATTGCTGGGCCAGGGCATCCACATCCTCCCCCTTAAGAATCGTGAGCAGTAAATCAAGCTCACGAAACTCAGTGTCACCCCCCAACTCATCCGCCAGGGTGCGATGGCGCTCGATGCCCTCCTGACAGAGGGTTTTAGAAATTTCGTCGGTGCCTGACCAGTAGGCAATGCCCCCATAGCTATAGCGGGTACCACTGTCTGGGCTGGCCGCGTCAATCAACAAAACCGAGTGCCCCTGACGGGCAAGCTCATAGCTAAGTACGGCCCCAGCTAAGCCGTTGCCCACCACAATCCAATCCGTGGTCTGCATGGCACCCTTTCATCCATAAATTAACAATCAACCGAACCTAGGCATGAATCTGACTGAGAATGAGCCTCAGCCGATCGTAGTCGTCTTTTAAGAGCACACTGACGCTGCGCCCCGCCTGGACCAGCCAACCGCGGTCGAGCCCCCGCAAGTGGTAAACCTCTCGAATGGCGGCGGCGGTCAAACTGTCTGTCGGTACGCCATTGACTTGGAGCAAAATCCGCAGAAAATCAAGCTGCTCAGTAAAGGCAATCACCTCGTCTGACTCACAGCGATAGACCGCCTGGTGAACCTGCGGGGGGCGCGGTGGCAAATGTTGATAGCAAATATCGGTGGTTTCCCAACTGCCACGCCCCCCATGACGGGGCTGTTGCATAGGTTGATAGCCCACAATCGCCACCCGAAACTCAGTTTTGAGCATGGCAAAAATCTGGGGCTGCTGCTCGCGCAGATCGTCTAGGGACATACCCAGGGCGCGCGCCCGATGGACCGAATCAATGGGGCTGGTGGTGGCATGGTAGACCACCCCATAGATTTGATGGTGAGCCTCTTCGTCGTAGGACTTAACCCAGCTACCAAAGGGCGGCATCACCGGAAAGCTCAGCTCATCTGGCTCTAAGCACTGGGCTAAAAACTCTGTCGTTGAGGTCTCGATCACCTCGGCAAAATGGTCTGGGTGCCGGGTTTGGGTTTCAAACTGGGGCAGCGGCAGGCGCATCGGTTTACTTGCCCCGCTTTGGTTTGACTAACTCCAGATCAGAAGCCTTAAAGGTGACCAGCTTATCCCAATTGCCGCCCTCAAACAGAACGGCTACTTTACCATCGGTGAGCCGCTGCACAAGCCCTTGAAAGCCATAGTAGGTATC
Source organism: Cyanobacteria bacterium P01_D01_bin.44 (assembly GCA_039200855.1). GTDB lineage: Bacteria > Cyanobacteriota > Cyanobacteriia > Phormidesmidales > Phormidesmidaceae > SIO4C1. The sequence goes on from JBCCRZ010000032.1 coordinate 1,954, forward strand.
GTCGGCGTTAATCACTTTAACCGGGGAACCTGGCAAAATCATAAAGGTGTCTGGGTGAGAGGGTATTCCTTTATTAGGGTAAGGATTGGATGGGATTTTAACAATAGGGAAAGGCGAAGGGCGAAGAGGGTGGGGCATTGCCCAGCTTTACCTTTCTGGCTAGGATGGACTGCATCATCGCAATGGGAATAAACCACATCTACCATCAATCTGTAAATTTAAGCCGGAACCGGAAATTGGCTACCGATTCGACAATGCCGATGGCGATAAAGTTGGTCAAAATCGCAGAGCGGCCATAGCTCATCCACGGTAGCGGAATCCCGGTAATCGGGGCGATGCCGATGGTCATGCCGATGTTAATAATCACCTGAAAGACAATCATCGAGAGGACGCCCGCTGCCAGCAGTGAGCCAAAGTTGTCTTTGGCGTTTTGGGCAATGATCATCAACCGCAGGCAGATGATCCAATAGGCGATGACCAGTGCGATCGCACCGATAAACCCCAACTCTTCGCCCACCGCCGAAAAGATAAAATCAGTGTGCTGCTCAGGGATAAAGCTTAATTGGGTTTGGGTGCCCTGGAATAACCCGCGCCCCCAGAGTTGCCCAGAGCCAATGGCAATCTTCGATTGAATCAAATGATAGCCACCGCCGAGGGGGTCTTGCTCAGGGTTGAGGAACAGCACCAAACGAGCTTTTTGATAGTCTTGCAACAGCCCCCATAAAATTTCGCCTAGCTTGCCCGCGATCGAATTGATCACCACGATGGTCACCGTGCTGTACAACGGCAACGGCAGCGTAAACCAGGCCAGGATGCCCGTAAACAAAACCCACCCCACCCACACCGGCACCGACAGGTGAAAGATAATCGCAGCGACAATGGGTGAGACCATCAACACCAGCCAGCCAGGATTCATGTTGCTCCAATAGAGCATACCGAGGGTAATCGCCCCAAACACCAGAGAGGTGCCTAAATCGGGCTGTAAAAACACCAGTACCCAGGGCACTGCCGTGATCCCCAACGCTTTGACCAAACCCGCCAAGGTGGTAGCATCTCGATCTTTAAGCGCCGCCGCCAGGGTAATGATCACCCCCACCTTGGCAAATTCAGAAGGCTGAATATAAAAACTCCCGATTGCTAACCAACTTTGGGCCCCGCTGCCGACCGTCCCAATCAGCATCACCAAAACCAACGAAATATTCGTGACTGCATAAATAATCCAGCGCCACTGCAGCAGATTTTCGTAGCGGCTGCGGGCGAGCCACAGGGCCAAAAAGATGCCAATACCCCCCATGACCAAATGATTCCAGGCTAGATCAGCGGTGCCCAAATGCAGCTGGGTGCTGCCGATCAAGACACTGGCAAAAATGGTAATGCCAATGGGCAACAGCAGCAGCGATATATCAATAGACTGCCACGCCTGGGTCCAAGCCAGGAGTCGTTTTTGAATGAAAGAGGTTTGCGACATGGGGCCGGGGAAGGGGAAAGGGAAAAGGGGAAAGGGGATAGCTTATTGAGACCCATGGGGTTAACCCATCACCGGATAAACCCTTAAGCCAAGGCCGCTACCGAGACGCGGGCTGCGACTTGTTGGGCAATATTGGTCAGGGCCTGGGCTGAGGCCGAGTCGGGCTGACCGACTACAATCGGCACGCCGCTGTCGCCGCCGACCCGGACCGGCATCTCTAAGGGGATACAGCCCAATAGGGGCACTTTCAGTTCTTTCGACGCTTTTTCACCGCCCCCGGACCCAAAAATATCGTATTGCCGATCGGGCAGATCGGGGGGGATAAAGTAGCTCATATTTTCGACAATGCCGAGCACATTGACCTGCAATTGCTCAAACATTTTTAGGCCCCGTCGCGCATCGGAGAGGGCAACATCTTGGGGGGTTGTGACAATCACCACCCCAGCCATGGGCACTGCCTGGGCCAGGGTCAGCTGAGCATCGCCAGTGCCGGGGGGGAGATCGACGACAAGATAGTCTAAATCGCCCCACTGCACCTGGTACAAAAATTGACGAATAATGCCATTGAGCATGGGGCCGCGCCAAATCACCGGTTGGTCGGGATCAATCAAAAAGCCCATGGACACCATTTTGACGCCGTGGTTAAAGGCAGGCTCCAGTTCTTCGCCCTGCTGCCCATCTTGGACGACGACATTGGCCTGGCTGAGCCCCATCATTGTGGGGGCGTTGGGGCCATAAATATCGGCGTCGATCAGACCGACGCTGGCACCGGCTTTCGCCAGGGCAACGGCCAAGTTAATGGCAACGGTGCTTTTACCCACACCGCCCTTGCCGCTGGACACAGCCACAATATTCTTAACACCGCCAATCCCCTGGCGGTCGGGCAAAGACTTTTGTTGGGGCGTTTCTGCGGTGACCTCGACCTCGACGCTCTCAACCCCTGGCAGGGTGCGAACCGCTTTTTCGCAATCTTCAACAATAAACTCGCGCAGGGGGCAGGCGGGGGTGGTCAGAACCAGGGTGAAACTGACGTTCCCTGCCTCAACGGTGACATTGCGAATCATGTTGAGCTCGACCAGGCTTTTGCGCAACTCTGGATCTTCGACCGGGCGCAGCACGTCTAAAATAGCGGCGGTATCTAGGGTGGGAGTCATTGTATATCTTGGCTAGGGGCTTCTCTAATTAAGGAGCGGGACTCAGAATCGGGAGCTTATACAAGACTCAATTCTAAAACCCATGCTTTATCCCCCTTGGGAGGGGCGATGGGGTGGGTTGCGATCCGCCCTGTTCCAAGATCTTAGCGTTTGACGGGCATCTATGAGCGGGCTCATCACGATAGCCACCATAGAACCTGTTCTAAAATACACCCGGTCTCATAAATCGATAGAACTCTTCCTATCGCGTTGTAGAACCTGGGTAAAACTCGCCCGAAAGATTTGTCTTATAGACCAAACACATCTCGATAGGGTCGCTGGGGTGCTGCCCCGGTGCCTCGTTCGGCAGCCTCTGCCAGGGCGATCGCGACCTGGGCCGCATAGGGGCGCAAAATAGACCAGGCTAATGGCGATAGCCAGCCCCGGAGCGTCACCGAGTAAGACACGCAGGTCCCGCAAACCGTAGACTCAATCCGATAGGTGACCCGTTCTTCTAGTCCCGGTATCGGAAAAACTCGAACACTGAGCAGCTCACCGGGTAAGACCCGCTCGACAAAAATTTTGGTGGGCAATGGCAACCAGCGGGTAAACACTCGATAGATTAACCCCGGTTTGGCCTTGAGGCCATTGGGGGCATTGGTGGCCGTAATCAGCGGATGCCAGGAGGCCACATCAGCTAAATCAATAATTTTTTGCCACAGCGTTTCGACCGATGCGGTGGTCACCACCTGGTAAGTTTTTTCAAGAGTCTGCCTGACAGTGTCTGGTCGCGACCCGACTCTGCAAAGATATTTGGACCAGGCGTTCAACATCGTGGCGTCCCCCTGCTCTGAGCATAGACTCTCAGTATAAAGATGAGTGCCCCAAGCATAGCAATCTGAGTGTAAGGCCAGGGACAAGGCGACGCATCGCAAACCCATTCCCCATGACCCACTCACCATACCGAATCCGTCCCCAACCAGACCCTCCTGACGGTCAGGGATACCTGCCGTTTGATACATGTTCTTTAGAATTTGTCAAAGTTTGTCACACTGTGTTTCAAGTGTGTAGAAATCGCTCAAAAGCATGATTCGATAAATAAAGTGATTGTCGAAATTGCGAGTTTGAGTTCTCGAGTCGTTTAGTGTGACTGCCGTGTCCTCAAACTGGATCACTTTTGTGTGTACGTTTTTTTAGTCCATCTCGTTTTTAAAGCCGTATGACCCTTGCTTCTGCGCCTAAGACTAAGACTAAAGCGGTCTCCAACCTTCAGCTGACGCCGCCCAGCGATTCCCGCCAGCGGGTGAGTCAGGCCTTTAAAGCACTCCAAGACCGCATTTGTCAGAAGTTGGCTGAGGTCGATGGTGCTGGCAAGTTTCAGCAAGACCAGTGGACACGCCCTGATGGAGGGGGGGGTCGCTCGCGCGTGATGAAGCAGGGCGATGTGTTTGAGCAGGGGGGCGTCAACTTCTCAGAAGTCTGGGGCGATCACCTGCCACCGTCGATTTTAATGCAGCGCCCCGAGGCAAAAGGCCATGGGTTTTATGCGACCGGCACATCCATGGTGTTGCACCCCCGTAATCCTTTTGTTCCAACTGTGCATCTTAACTATCGGTATTTTGAGGCCGGGCCGGTTTGGTGGTTTGGCGGGGGCATTGACTTAACCCCCTACTATCCGTTTGAAGAAGACGTTGTGCAGTTTCACAAGACGCTAAAGACGACTTGCGATCGCCACCACCAAGACTACTACCCCACGTTTAAGCGATGGTGCGACGAATACTTCTACCTCAAACATCGCCAAGAGACTCGAGGGGTGGGTGGGCTTTTCTTTGATTATCAAGATGGTCGCGGCGATCTGGGTCTATACCGCGGTCCTGATCCGGCGGGGCCAGCGGCTCAGTATAGTCAAAAAGCAGGCGAGCCCCCAGTGCGTGATTGGGAAGATATATTCTCATTTGCCATTGATTGCGGTGATGCCTTTTTGCCCGCCTACGTTCCCATTGTTGAAAAGCGTCGGAATACTCATTACAGCGAGCACGAGCGTAATTTTCAGCTCTATCGCCGGGGCCGTTATGTGGAGTTCAACCTGGTTTACGACCGGGGGACGATTTTTGGACTGCAAACCAATGGTCGCACCGAATCTATTTTGATGTCGCTGCCGCCAATGGTGCGCTGGGAATATGGCTTTGAGCCTGAGCCAGGGAGCCCAGAGGCAAAGCTCTACGATATTTTTCTCAAGCCCCAAGACTGGGTAAACTGGCAAGCTCAGTAGCATTTTTTCTGGCTGATCTTTAGATCTCTGGCTGCGTTTAGAGCCCCGGCTTCTTTTTTACTTAAACCTAACCTTTAGAGGCCGAGTGAGGTTTAGTAAAGAAGCCAGGGCTCTTCTGCATGGGCAGCAAATCGCTTACCCTACGCTAAGCTTGAGTTCAGAAGGACTTTGGCAATTTTTGTAATGGTTCAAAAACTTCCGGTCGAAGCAGTTCCCAACGTAGCTGACCTCGTGATAGAGGATGATGAACCAAACACCCCACAAAATCACCAAATTATCCGGAAGCTGGCCAAGGTTTTTGTAAGCAACTCCGTTCGTTTTAGAGACAGTCGGGCAATCTAACAGTGGAGTGTCCAGATGGATGCCCAGACCGTTCTCCGAAGCTTATAGGAAGCAATAGTTGGCAACATGGAGCAGAAAACATTCAAGTCTCCAAACGGGACAGACGTTATGATTTTGACGCCAACCGGGCGTCTTGATATCACCACCGCTTGGCAGTTTCGCCTGAAGCTGCAGGAGTGTATTTCTGGGGTGACCCCCCATGTTGTGGTTAACCTGAGTCAGGTCAACTTTATCGATAGTTCGGGGTTGACCTCCCTGGTCGCCGGAATGCGCGACGCTGATAAGGTCAAAGGCAGCTTTCGAATTTGTAATGTCCACCCTGAGGCCAAGCTGGTGTTTGAAGTCACCATGATGGACTCTGTTTTTGACATCTACGAAACCGAAGACGAAGCCCTGTCTGGCTCCCTTGAGCGGGTTGCCTAGGGAGTAGCCGTCGCCTTTGGGCGGTTCAGCCAGGCGGTTAGAAGCACATCACCGATTGTGGGTGAGTCGCTCTCTAGGTAAGTTTTTTAAGGCTGCGGGCAATTTAGTGCGTGGCCTTGACCGACATCGGAGCGCTCAGGGGCGAATTTTGAAGGCGATGGGACAGTTTTTCTAATAGCCCGATCTGGTGTTGGGGCTGACTTGGGCTGGCATCGGGCTCACAGGTCATCGTAAATCTGATGTAGGGGACTTCCTCTGTTATCCCCACAAAAATGAGCCGAAATGCAATTTTGAGAACATCTTCGATGGGGTGTCGCATCAACCTTGCAATTTGTGCCAAGGAGTGGCCACCCTCGGCAATTGTTAAGACTTCTTTCTCAATAGTATTGAGTTTAATTTTAGGGGCGTTTACGCGGCGTTTGCGGAGGCTAGAGTCTGGGCTAGGCAGCTTTGTCTGCAACGCATTCCAGTTTTTTAGGGCGCGTAGACCTGGCAGCGTCATTTCAGTGGCTGGGATTTTAATATTGGTCATCTCCGGGTACGGGAAAGCTGCCTGGGGATGAAATGCAAAGTGAACGTCAGGGGTCTGGAATAAGACGCACAGGTACCTCAAGATCTGGTGGGTAAACAGCGATCGCAACTGCCTGGTGCTGAGTACACCATTGTCTTTAAGAAATCTGCCCAGGGGTTGCTGCGCTGGGCAGCGTTGCAATAAACGCGGTAGCGTAGCTGCTTTCAGGGGAACCCGCTGCTGGATGAGTTTCATCAGACCCCGGCCATCGGAGCGGTGGGTTGCGGCGATTAAGTTGCCCTGGTGAAACCAAAAGGAATATTGTTGAGCGTCTTGATTGCCCTTGGGACCGTGCTTTGAAGCAGGCTTTAGACACAGTTGGCCCGTTTTTTGACTCTCTTGCAAAGTCTTAAAGAGGGCGGGTAGAGAAACGTCTGATGTATAACCTTGAAGCGTCATGGGATGATTAATTGCCCTGCAAAACTCCGTGAACTGGTAGTGTGTGACCGATTTTGGGTACCCTTTATTCAATTTTCGGTAACTGGCTGATGTTTAGAAACGGCAATTCGGCTTAATCTTGACGGTCCCCTGGCTGGTTAAATAGGGCTATCGTGAGTGAGATTTGCATGGCGAACCCAGGTAGCCAAGCTAAAATTTGCAGCGCCAGAAAGCCGGTTGTTATCCATGGGCCCCATTGGCGTCAATGGCTGATCTGCATTGCCTTAGCCATCATCCTTTGGCTATGGGGGATGGTCTCCCCTGTGGGGGCAGCGCCCCTAACCGTAGGAGAGCTCCAGCAGCGGATCGAACAGCCGGTGCGCAGAGAAGGTCAGCTCACCCTAGATTTGCGGCAAATTACCCTCGACCTGCGCGATCAAAATTCGGACTTTCGTGATCGCTTTTATGAGCAGATACGGACCCAAATTCAGAACAGCAAGGCGCCGGTGGGGCTAGATCTGAGTTATGCCATCGTGCTGGGGGATTTGAATCTACAGCGATTGGGGTTAAGCCCCTCGCTGTATCGTGACCAGGGACGTCCAATGTCAGAGGTGGCGGCTGAGCGACTCAACCGAGATCGCAACCGACTGGCCCAGTTAGGTCGGCTTTCCCAATCGCTGCTCTTACAGACTCCCTCTACCCGCCAAAAAATCAATCTCTTTCCAGGGCCGCTGAAGCTGGTGCAAACCACCTTTACAGGCCAATTGCTGGCTTCAGATACCTATTTTCTAAATACGGTGGATGCCCCGCAGGCGATCTTTACCCAAGCAGCTGACTGGAGCGGTTCCCGGTTTATCCGCCCGGTACAGTTTATTAACGCGCAGTTTCAACAAGCCAGTCGATTTCGTAATACGCTCTTTTTTGAGCGAACTCGCTTTAATCAGGCTCAGTTTAATCGCAACAGCACGTTTCGAGCTGCCGAATTTCGGGCGGCGACCTATTTTAATCAGACTCGATTTGACGGCAACGCCAACTTCAGTCGCACGACCTGGCACAGCAATACGGATTTTGCCCAGGCCCAGTTTGCTAGCCCCGTAGTGTTTGCCAAAGCCCAGTTTGAGCAGGCCTTATTTCTCAATGAAGCCCAGTTAAATGCTCCAATGAGTTTTCGATTGGCCCAATTCAACCAGCCGGTGAATCTGCGAGGGGCGACGATTCAAGCCCAGGTCGATTTTGGCGATGCACGATTTTTGCCATCGGCCTATCTCAACACGGCTGACTTGGAGTTTAACCCAGAAACGGCCCAGATTTTGGGAACCCCTGGCAAAATCGGTCAAGTGTTCTCGGTACCGACCCTGACGGGCAACGAGACCGTGCTGCGAAATTTGGTGCGGAACTTTCGGCAGGCGGAGCAAATTGCCGATGCCAATCAAGTGGAGTACACCACCGAGCAATTGCGGTTAAAACGGCTGGCTCGGCAAATTGCTGGCGTTAATGTGAATACTGCGTCAGCCTCAAAACTGACGCGGCTGGGGCTGTCCGCAGCTCAGGTGGAGTCTGTAGTGAAATCGCGATCGCAACAGCCTTTTCTGACGGTGACCGATTTGCTCAAGCTCGATGCGATGAATCTGGCCACCTATGTCAAAATTCGCGATCGCATTTTTACCGGCACGTCCCTATCATTGGGGCAACGACTGGCGGTGGTGTTTCGCTGGCTGGGGCTAAGTTTGTTGCTGTTGTTGAGCCGCTATGGCACCAGCGTCGGGCTGGTGTTTGGGGTGGGGTTGGTGGCGATTGCGCTGTATGGCGTCATATTCTGGGGAATCGATCGCTATCGTCGTCGGTTGCCCACCCCGATTGTGCCGCCCCTGTACGAAGCCCTCTGTATGGGGACTAGCTTTGTTGGATTGCTCAGTTTTGGGCTGAGCAACCTTTACCGCAGTGCCAATCGTCCGGGACTGACGCTGCTGTGCGTAGGGCTGATCACCCTGCCCACCCCTGCTGTTTTACTGACTTTGCTCTACCGTCAAGGCCGATACCACGATCTGATGGAGGTTAGCTACTTTGTTCAGGACGGCAGTGCCCGCCAAATTCGTCTGCTGATCGCCCGTTTGCCGGTGATTCCAAATTTTCCTTTCTATCGAGATCGCTACACATTTCTCCCCCTAAACCGCCGCTGGAACTGGCTCAACTACTACGACTTTAGCCTCAATAACTGGTTTCGCTCTGGTTTTAACGACACGCGCCTGCGAGATCAGGCGGTGCCGGGGTTGATTACCGCGCTAGTTTGGTACCAATGGTCCCTGGGTGTGCTATATATCGCCTTATTACTTTGGACCCTTTCCCGCACAATTCCGGGTTTGAATTTGTTACTTTATTTCTAATGCTGGTGGGAAGTTACTAGAATGCAACCGGATCTTTCCGCAGGCAACTCAGAAAATGTAAACCAGCAAAAGAAGTCTCAACTTCGCCGTTCGCTATTGAAAGCACGGCAATCGATGCCTCTCAGGGTTTGGGAAGAAAAGAGCGATCGCATCTGTCAACACCTGGCAAACTGGTCTACCTTTCAAAACGCCCAAACGATTTTGGCCTATTGCAGCTTTCGCAAAGAGCCGAGTCTTGAGCTGTTATTAAAACAGCAGCGCTCTTGGGGGCTACCCCGCTGTGAGGGCAAAAAACTGACGTGGCATCGCTGGTATCCCACCTGCGAATGGCCTTTGCGAATAGGGACCTACGGCATTATTGAGCCCCATCCCCAGTCGCCCCTGATCGAGCCCCATAAGGTTGACCTGATTATGTTGCCTGCGGTCGCCTGCGATATCAAGGGCTATCGTCTCGGCTATGGCGGCGGGTTTTATGATCGCATGTTGAGCCATCCGCTGTGGGTCAACAAACCCACCATTGGTATTGTGTTTGAATATGCCCGGTTGCCCAAAGTGCCCCGTGATGTCTGGGACAAACCCCTGGATGGCATCTGCACAGAGAGCGGCCTATATCTGGCCAATTAATGATTGGAGGCTGCTTGAAAAACAGCCTCCGTAGTCAGCGTCAGATTTGGAAAAACGTTTGATTTGATGGGTTGGTCTGATGTCAATCGCTGTAGCTGATATTCGCCATCAATTAACTGACAAATGGTAATCGTGGGTTGTTTGGGCTTGCCAATGTATCGCACCGCGCCCAATGCCCGGAAGTCAACAATCCAATATTCCGCAATCCCCATTGCTTCGTATTCGACCAATTTGTGCCCATAATCATCGCGCCAGTTGGTGCTAACTACCTCAACAACCAGGGGTACTGTTTCTCCCGATTGCACCGTTGAAGCATTGGCCCATAGGGGTTCATGCTTTAGCTGAGTTTTATCTAACACCACAACATCTGGACGATAGCCAGAATCAGGAATCTGCGGTTTTAAGAGGCAACTTTTAGGCAGCGTGTAGGGGCGCTTTTCTTTGCGAATCTCTAATGTAAATTCTTCTGATAGGAACGCGCCGACTAGCTCGTGGGGACCTGTAGGTTGCATTTCAATAATGATTCCATTGTGGAGTTCGTAGCGCTTACCGTCTTCAGGAATCCATTTGATGAATTCCTTGAAGTCCATACGGTTGAATGCAGTCGCTTGAACCATAAGCTAGGAAGGTGGACGGGTTATATATTATAAAAGCTGTGCCTTTTACACTCCTAATTATGCGCTAATTATTGGGCTTGACTATAGATATGAACCACGGTTGGGAATAGGTGATCGGCAATGGCTTGTGGGCAGAGGCCTTCAGGATTGTGAAGTAATTGCGATCGCAGCTGAAAACCCTGACAATCCGTTCGCTCAAATGCGACCATGTAGGTATAGCATCAACTAAATTTGAACTAAACGAACTTTGGGGCCAGGTCTGGTTAATCTGACTCAATGTGCGAGCGAGGTTGTGGCTGTGGACAAAGAAGACGGATTTACCCTGAAGGTATTTTTGGCCGCGCTGGTTTTTCTGACCGCCTTCTTTTTAGGGGTGGCTTGGTGGGCGCGGGGTGGGTTTGGGCGTGACACTGATCAGTCGCAACTGAGCGCTCAAGCGGAAACACTCTCCCTCCAGGAATCGCCCGTTGAGGAAACCCAACCGCTCGAGGCGGATGAGCCAAAATCGGGGATTAGCTGGGGCAACAAAATTTTGCTGACCGACTCCACCAATCGCCATAAGGTGGCCGGGGCGGCTGCGATCGCAAGTGGGGATTATCCGTCAGCTATCGAAGCATTTGAGGCGGCACAGACGGCGGATAAGCTAGATCCAGAAACCCTCATTTACCTTAATAACGCCCGCATTGGTACTGCTGAGGCCTATGCGATCGCGGCAGTGGTACCTGCTGAGACGACCCCAGCGATCTCAACCAGCATTTTGCGCGGCATCGCCCAGGCCCAAACTGAAGTTAACCAGGCTGGCGGCATCCAAGGCAAACCCCTGCGGATTGCCATTGCGGATGACAAAAACTCATCTGTTTTTGCTAAAGAGATAGCTGAGAAGATAATTCAAACTCCTGAAATTTTGGGGGTGATTGGACACAATAGCGCCCCGGCGGCAACCGCTGCAGCCAGCATTTACGGCGACCAGTTGTTGGCCATGTGGCCCAACAACACGGTGCTTGATCCCGCGAGTCTAAACCAGGACATGCTACCCACCCTGGCTAGCGATCCTTTGGTCGCAGGGGCCTTAGCTTACTACGTGTTTAAGCTCAGACACCGTACAGCTGGCATTTTTTATGATGGTCGTAGCGATCGCAGTCGTCGTCTCAAATCTAGATTTGAGACCGCATTCTCTGCCAACGGAGGAATGTTAAGCAATCAGGTCAATCTGGCCGAGCCCCAGGCAGTAGCTTCTGAGGAGACAACGACTGATCTTGGCACGTTGGAGGTCCTTGTCTTGTTTGCAGAAAAAAACTCTCTGCAGACGACCTCAGCCGAGCTTAAATTGATTCCGCCTAGCCCTAACCATCAGCATCCGCATCTTTTAGGAAGTTATGAACTGTTTAATCCAGTCGCCTTAGATCAGCTGGGAGAGGCTGCTGATGGCTTAATTTTGGCGGTCCCTGAAGAACTCTACACCAGCTCAGGTGCCCCCTTTAGCGCGGGTGTTTTAGCACTCTGGGGGCAGGGCGTTGACTGGCGCACAACCGCCAGCTATAACGCCACCCAGTCAATGATTTCGGGGTTGAGTCAGGCCCCCAACCGAGCCAGTCTCCAGCAAGTTTTCGCCACCGAAAACAAGACCCCACCCCATGGGGTTCGCCTCCTCAAGGTAGAAGCCCAACCTGACTCAGCGGCGGGATATCAGCTCACCTCCCTGGGCTTTTTGGCAAAAGAGGATATCTTTGTACCGGAGTGAGTTCGACGCATCACCCACGACCCATTACCCACGACCCATTACCTACTACCCATTTACCTCCATCTGTAGCTCGTTGGCTAAAAATGCCCACTTGTCAGCGATTTCTTCGATGATTTTGGCAGTGGGTTTACCTGCCCCGTGGCCAGCTTTTGTCTCAATGCGGATCATCACGGGTTTCTCTCCAGCATGGGTGGCCTGTAGCGCAGCGGCAAACTTGAAACTGTGGGCGGGGACTACCCGATCATCATGGTCTGCGGTGGTAATCAGCGTGGCGGGGTAAGCAGTCCCTGGCTTGAGGTTGTGCAAAGGTGAATAGGCATACAGCGCTTTGAACTCTGCCTCATCTTGGGGAGAGCCGTAGTCAGACTCCCAGGCCCAGCCAATGGTGAACTGGTTAAAGCGCAGCATATCCATCACCCCCACGGCGGGCAGGGCTGCGGCAAAAAGATCGGGACGCTGGGTGATGCAGGCTCCCACCAACAACCCACCATTACTGCCGCCTATAATCGCCAGCTTTTGCGCAGTGGTATAGCGGTTGTCAATTAGCCACTCAGCCGCAGCGATAAAATCGTCAAAGACATTTTGTTTGTTAAGTTTAGTACCTGCTTGATGCCACTCTTCGCCATATTCACCGCCGCCGCGCAGGTTAGCCACGGCGTAGATGCCCCCTTGCTCAAGCCAGACCAGGTTACCCACTGAGAAACTGGGGCTCAAGGAGATATTGAACCCGCCGTAGCCATAGAGCAGGGCAGGGGTTTGGCCATTCAGCACAAGCCCTTTTTTGTGAGTGATAAACATCGGGATGCGAGCCCCGTCTTTGCCAGGGTAAAACACTTGCTGGGTTTCGTACTGACTGGGGTCAAAGTCAACTGTAGCTTCGCGGAAGAGCGTGCTCTCACCCGTCTCCATGTTGTAGCGATAGATGCGGCTAGGGACTGTGAAGCTGGTGAAGCTGTAGAAGGTATCGGTGTCATCCTTTTTGCCGTCAAAACCACCAGCGGAGCCGATGCCAGGCAGCTCAACGGTTCTCACAAAGTTACCCTTAAGGTCAAATATTTTTAGGGTGGTGTAGGCATCTTTAAGATAGTCGGCAACAAACTGATGGTTGAGTAAGCTCACTGATTCCAAAGTCTCTTCGGCTTCGGGGATGATCTCTTGTTTTTGGTCAGGCTGGGTAATATCAATGGCGATGACTTTGCCCTTAGGGGCCTCTAAATCGGTCTGAAACCAGAAGGTCGTGCCTGCGTTGTTGATAAAGCCATACTGGGCTTCAAAGTCACTGATTAGCTCGATGACTTGGCCATTGGAGTCTTGCAAGTCTTTGTAGAAAATCAAGTTTTTTTGCTCGGTCCCCCGCCAGACAGAAATCAGCAGATAGCGGCCATCGTCAGTAACATTGCCGCTGAAGCCCCACTCTTTTTGGTCGGGCCTTTCGTAGATCAAAACATCGGCTGACTGGGGAGTCCCCACCTGATGGTAAAAAAGCTTTTGATAGTAATTAACGTCTTCAAACTGGCTATCTTCCTTGGGTTCATCATAGCGACTGTAGAAAAAACCCTGGTTGTCATGGGTCCACGAAGCACCGGAGAATTTTATCCATTTGAGACTGTCGTTAAGGTCTTCTCCGGTCTCAATCATGCGGACTCTCCACTCCATCCAGTCAGAACCCGCTGAGGATAGGCCATAGGCGAGATATTGACCATTTTCGCTGATGGCAATGCCGCTTAGGGCAACAGTGCCGTCTGCGGATAGGGTGTTGGGATCGAGGAGCACCGTCGGCTGGGCCTCTAGAGTAGGAAGTGTATAGAGCACACTCTGGTTTTGCAGGCCGTCATTTTTGTAAAAGAAATAGCGACCGCCTCGCTTGAAGGGCGTGCTATAGCGCTCGTAGTTCCAAAGCTCGGTGAGGCGAGTCCGCAGTTGCTCAACCCCTGGCAGGCTTTTCAGATAGCCAAAACTGACCTGGTTTTGAGCCTCAACCCAGGCTTGGGTCTCGTCGGTGTTGGGGTCTTCTAGCCAGCGGTAGGGGTCAGGTACAGTGACGCCATGATAAGTATCAACCTGCTCAACTTTGCGGCTGTTAGGGTATTGAAACTCGGGAGGCATAGTGATGAGTGGGGGTAGGTAGTGGGTAGTGGGTAGTGGGTAGTGGGTAGTGGGTAGTGGGCTTCGGCGTGAGCGCTCAGCCGAACGGTGGTGGATCACGAAGTTTTGACTTTTGTAGACGCCTAAGCTGCTTCCCGCAGGGTATTTTAAGTTTTCGCTGGGCGACATTAACTCAAAACTCAAACCTTAGAATTTAGAACTCTTTGCCCTACTACTCTCCACTCTCCACTCTCTACCCTCTACTGGGTAGTCTACTGTGTCTAGAATGATCTCTGCCATCTGAGTCGCTGCCCCCGATGGCCCTCGCAGCTGACGCAGGGTTTGCTGCATATTGCTAAGGGTTTCAGGCCGCGCTAGGGAGTCTAAGACTTGTTGACCAACCGTCTCTGCGGTCAATCTGCCGAGCAGCTCTGGGACCACTTCTCGGTTTGCCCAGATATTGGGCCAGGCAAAATGTCGATTGCGATTTTGAATCACCCGAATCATGATGCGGTTGATGATCTTGCTAATCATTGTGCCAACGCCCGGCAAGCGGGCTAGGGTCCCTGGCAACCCATCCCAGGTCCGCATGGTATCGAGTTGCTGGGTGGGGAGTAGCACAAACATCGGGATGGCCAGAGCGCCTAATTGGGCGGTGTTGGCCCCGACTGTAGTTAGACAAAGCCGACACTGGGCTAGCAGATCCAGGGCTGGAAAGGCACTCCACAGGTAGACTTTGGCCCCGGTTTCGGTCTTGAGGTAAGGCAGGTGATAGGGATCGGCTGGTTTAATCAGTTTTGCCTTGGGGCCTTGCATCACGCTAACTGCTGGGTTTTGATCGGTGTCAGCATAGTGAGTCAGGGTGTCGATATCTAGGGTGGGCGCGACTGGGACAACAAATCTAAGGTGGGGGCGTCGGGTATGGAGGTAGTCTGCGATCGCAAGCATCAACGGCACCCCTACCTTCACCTTGTGTCCTTTTGACCCAGGCAATAGGCCGATGAGTTCCGTCTCAGGCGTCAGGGCAAGCTGGGTTTGCATCCCCTCTAAGTTTTCGAGAGAGACTTTGACATCGGCCATCAGGTCACCCACCACCTTTGCCTTGTGACGATACTGCGGCTTAAGCCCATCAATGACGCTGGGTTGCATCACCCCAAATCGAGTCACCTGACTGGCCCAGCGCGCCTCCCATTCAGCATAAATAACGGAGTGATAGCCCAGTCGCTTGGCCGCCGCCACCGCATAAAACTGATCCCCCCCCAAGAAAACCACCGCGCCATGGGGGTGCCAGTCCCAGTTTTCTACAGTTTTACCCGTCAGCAAAAACCAGAAGAAATGCTGAGGAGCCTGCACCCGATCGACCTCTGGGTAGCCCCGCAGCGAATCGGCCTCACCACCAGAGGCATGGGGGCAGGGGGACAGCATCACCGAAATCCGCAGTTGGTCATGATCTGGGGCGTGGGCACGCAGCGCCTTGACCACAGGTTTAACCCAGGTTGAGACCTCACCAGGAGCATTCGATAGGATCAGGATGTCGGTTTTCATAGTGAACACGTTACCCTATTAAAGTTCCATTCTGTCTTCACTCTATTTGGCACTCATTGTGACTGCTCCCTCTATTCTGCAAGATTTGCTCAACGCTGTGGCCCAAGGCAATCTCAGCCCAGATGCCGCGTTTGATAAGCTCAAGCACTTAGACTACGAATCCGTCGAAGATTTTGCCAAAATCGACCACCATCGTGCCCTGCGCACCGGCTTCCCAGAAGTGATCTGGGGGCAAGACAAGACCATTGAGCAGCTGATTAAAATCTTTCAAACCATGCAGCCGCGTAGCCCTGTCGTCATGGCAACGCGCATTCAACCCCAGATTTACGGCGAGCTGAGAGAGTCGATTCCTCAACTGTGTTATTACGAAACCGCCCGCATCTGTGCACTGCGGCCTGATACATTGACACCACAGTACCCTGGCACCATCGGCATTCTCACCGCTGGCACCGCCGATCTCCCCGTTGCTGAGGAAGCCGCTGTGACCTTGGAGCTATCAGGCTTCCAGGTGTCGCGTCTGTGGGATGTGGGGGTCGCGGGTATCCACCGCTTGCTTAATAATCGCCAGGTCATCCATCAATCGGAGGTGCTGATTGTGGTGGCCGGTATGGAGGGCGCACTCCCCAGCGTAGTGGCGGGGTTGGCCGACTGCCCAGTGATAGCCGTGCCCACCAGCGTCGGCTACGGGGCCAGCTTTGGCGGCGTCTCGGCCTTACTGACGATGCTCAACTCCTGCGCGGCGGGCATCGGCGTGATGAATATCGATAATGGGTTTGGCGCAGCGGTGTTGGCGGGGCAGATTTTGAGGACGGCGAGCAGGGTTGGGGAGAGGGGGCGACAGGGAGAATAGGGAGAAGGGGAGGGTGGATCTAGAATAAAGCTATAGCAGTGGGGTTGACCCGATGAGTCAGCTATGGACAATTCGCTGATCGGGGGGGATGAGAGGTAGGGCTTGAACCATGGCCAGGTGACACAGCTTGGATTAATAGTTATGGTTTGTCAAGCTCAAATCTTGAACATTGACGGGCTACTAGCTTGGACTACTCCTCGTCTTATGGCTACTCTTTAATTTTAGGGCTACATCAGGATGTTACTATTTTGCATACTCAGGATAGAGCTCTATTGGAGGTGTTAATCGCGCTTTCAATGTGCGATTTTGAGAGTTGTCCCATCGTTGCTTTTGCCAACCTTGCTCGGTCTCTTCCCAGACGTAAACGGCTCCGTTGTTGCTGTTGTAGAGCCACACGCGGTTTGTGTCATCCCAGAGCCAATAGACATCGAGGTCGCTAAAAAAGTCTGAGAGGGTGTCTTGATAAACGATGCTCCCATAATCATTTTCGCGAATAGTCACCTGCCATGTCTTCGAGGCGTCATCCATATAACTGAGTCTGGTGGGGACACTCAACTGGTAGTGACCATTGGGAGAATTAACGCGCTGTCGCTGATTGGGTGGGGGGGCTAATCCCCCGCAGCTTGCGATCGCGCAAGCGCTGACTAGGCAGTTCGCAACCACAGCCACACCACTCAGAAAAATCCGCCTGGAAAATCGATGGACCTTAGCCACAGGTCATACCCCTAATTTTCATACCTTTCGCTATCTGCTGAATACCACAGCGTCAGCTCAGGGGATTTCGCATCGGGACTAATGCTTGCTATGGTGACAGAGAGGACTTTACAAATAGTTACATATGGCTGATCAGCCCTCAAGGCGTTTGCCGGTGCAGTTCTGGATTGTGACGCTGGTGGCGTTTATCAATTCGGTCAGCTTCACGATTATTATTCCGACGCTGTACCCCTATGC
>JBCCRZ010000033.1:0-19100 GCA_039200855.1 Cyanobacteria bacterium P01_D01_bin.44
AGGGTACCCATGGATGAAGCTCAAAACCGAAGGAGTCTGATGGGTACCCAAACTTGATATGCCAGAGCCCTGGATCGGTGGCGATGGGTCCAGGGCTCTGACGGTTAATTGGTAGATGGACTGCGATGATTAGCGAACGACGCCTTTCGTGCGGGCATCCAATTCACCGAGGCGAGTGGACTGAATATCCTCAACGGCTTTGGTCTGGGTGTCGAGGTGCTCTAGCCGAGCTGATTGGATGTTGTCGATGGCTTTGGTGCGAGCATCCAGGGCGTCTAATCGAGCAGCCTGAACATCTTCAATCGCCTTGGATTGGGTATCCAGATGCTCAATCCTCAGAGTGTGGACGTTGCCTTTAGTGCGGCTGTCCAGAGCTTCGAGGCGAGTGGACTGAATATTCTCAACGGCTTTGGTCTGAGTATCCAAGTGTGCCAGACGAGCGGCTTGAAGATCTGTAATGGCTTTAGAGCTAGTGTTGTCGAGGACTTCGTAGCGGGTTTCCTGTAGCTTGCTGCCATCCTTGCTGCCCCGGTCGAGGATTTCGTAACGGCGTTGCTGGAGAGTGGTGGGTTCAAATTCAGCAGCGCTGGTGACGGGTGCAATAGCAGCGGTAGCGAGGGTGAGTGCGATCGCGGTAAAGAAATAGCGTTGCATGATGTAGCTCCTTGTAAATCAGTGGTTTCGCTTCATTGGTTATAAGAATGCCGGAGTGGGCTGAGCTGGCCCTGATCGCAAACTGAAAACGGCTTAAGGGGTTTCTGAGAAAGGCTGAGTGACAGGGGTGATGAGGGTCACTCTGGGCGATGGTTCGGCTCAAGCCCAACTCGGAAGACTGGAAACCCAGTGAGGGATTCGACCTATCTGAAAACGTGCTATCAAGGTTCAGAAGGATGAATCGTTAGGAGCGCGCTTCGGTTATGGCCAGGACTCAAGTGATGCCGCATCAGCAAGTCCAGCCACGACCGACCCTGCGGTCAGCATCTCGCCGCCTTGAATCCTATCGACCCAGGCGCAATAGCTTTGAAATGCTCAAACGCGAAGCGGAATTTGAGCGCATCCTGCTGCCCCACAAAGCTGATCTGGGTGGGGGCATGATTGCCACAGATACTTCCCTGCTTTGAGTTGGATTAAGGCCCCATGCATGGCCCAGGGAGTGTCTATCAGTTGTGAGAGTTGAGATCGTCCTGGTTGAACAATATAAGAAGCCCCAACCAGAACTGGTCAAGGCTTCGGGTTTTTTATATGAAGTTCGAATAGTTTTATCCTAGGCAGGCATTGAGAAGATCTCGGGAAGCTCAAAAAATTTCTAGGAAGCCCTTTGATGCTCACGAAAGAGCCCCCAGCCTGGGCTGAGGGCGATTGATCTGTTTGCTGTATGTGTTGTTTAGGAGAGGTTGAGCATTATGCGGTATAAGGGGTAGTGAAAGCGAAGCTACGATATGGGGCAATTAGCCCGAAACGCTTACAGGGCAAGGGATATAAAGTAGTTTTTGTGTACTATTAACTTTCAAGTTGTATAGAAATTGCCTCTATTAATCAACGAATTTACGTTGTTTCAGCCCCTTTCCTATGTCTAATTGCCCCTCGTTGCAGTGTCGCTTTCGCTACCCCAACCAGGTGATCAGCAAGCGGATGGTCAAAAAGCAGCAGATGCGGTGGACCCCGAAAGGGGCACATCTGCTATTGCAGGTCAGAACGCGTGTCCTCGATGGGGACTGGCGGGCGACCTTCGAGCGATGGTACCCGGAACTGGCGGCGCAAGCGGCTTGAGCTGGAGGCGGCATGCAAAGAAGGAGTTTCCAGGCTTCCCCCACTTTTTTTCACTCTCGTGCTGATGCAGCGTGTAACCTGAATAGCAAGATTAAATTGATATGTTTGCCCTGCTCACCCCAAGTGATTCCTTGCCTCTCTCAGAGACACTGCCATTCGCTGACGATGGCTCTTCTGCTTGCAAGAGTTCTTGCAAAACCTGCATGGCTCCACTAATGCGCAGCAGTGTTTGTTGAAGATTGGCCTCTTTGGCTTGAAGGTCAGCCAGCATCTGTTGGCCCGATTCGTATTCTTGTTGGAGGTGCTGGAGGCGTTGCTCTAATTTTTCTTTCATGTAAGGAATCCTTCTTTCCCCTTCATTGTTAAAGTGGCTAAAGCTTCATGATGAAGCATAGGGCATACCATTTCGGTCGGTTTTCACCTGAGCTAGAACCACTGTCAAATTGAGCAATATCAACCCTGCCGGGATGGGTATGAGAGCCGTCCGCCTGAATTGCGGTGTCTCTGTGATAGGTTCCACCTGTATCTATACTACTGTTTCCTTTCTTCACGCCATTAAAATTCCGGCCATACCAAGAAGAAGGAAGTTTATGGGTGTGATTACCTGCATTGTCAATCCTCAAATTTGTGCTGGGTGGATTTACTGGATGGTAGTGGGTGTCTGGATTGCCGCTATTACGAGATGTATAAGAACCTCCCGCTGCGACAATAAAGCGATCGCGCAAATCGGGTGTGCCGTTTGTACCATTACAAAGTGCCCAGCCACCAGGAATATTGTTAACGGTTCCTGACCACATCATAATCACGCCAACGGGAATTGGACTTCCATTCGTAGATGAGGTGTCTGGATTTAAAGTCACTCCAGTTCCCAACTTGATGCTTGCATTATCACCATTGACAACAGCAACCAAGATCCAATTGCTGGGAGCATCGAAATTGTATCTGTATTCTTGAATCCGAAAACTCACACGGTTTTGATTTCCTCCAACCTCATGAACGGCATATAATGCTTCCCATGCCTTCAGAGAAACCCCATTATTATTGACGGATCGGTCATTTGTCGTGCCATCGGAAACTTGAGCTGCTGGAATATCGGTTGTAGGTTGATCAATGTTGATGTGCCCCGTTGCAAATGAGGCATTTTGCCCCATCGCGATCGCAATAAAGCGTCTGGTCCATTTCAGGCGACTTTCTGCCCACGTTACTGTCCCCCCCCCACTTAAGGTGAATTGGGCTTTCTCATAATCATTGGCGGCCCCAGTCATGACTCCTGTGACTGAAAGGGTGCCAGCGATCGCTGCATTACCTGTTACATCCAACGCTTCGGCTGGATCTGTTTTGCCAATGCCGACGTTGCCATTGGCGTCGATAACCATTCGACTAATCGGTGCAGCACTTACGTCGCGGCGGCCAGTGACATCTGTTGAACCGCCAGGTGACGTGAGAAACGCTAAGCCACCTGCGTAACCCCCATTGACATTCAGATCCCCGACCCCCAAAATCTGACCGACACTCCATTCATGCGCAGTATTGGTCACTCTAAAATCAATTAAGGAAGCAGGATATCCATTGAGTGATTTTGTGGGGCTATGGCGGCGGGTCAGGACTAAGTCTGCTTTTTCATTACCATAGGGGAGCGCTCCCGCTGAGGCATTGGCTTGGGCATCAGTTGCACCCCGGTTGATATCTAACGACCCTTCTGGGCTCATGGTGCCGATGCCGACGTTGCCGCGGATGTAGGTCAGACCGTCACTGGCTCTGACACTGAGGTTGAGCTCTTCACTCTGGTTTTCATAGATCAAGCCTTGACTATTACTGTTGGTTGTACGAAACCGAATGGCATGCTGAGAAAAACCAGCACCCTCTGTGGCCGGTCCACCCGCCAGGGACTTGCCCGCCCCCGATTGCCCCATGTAGATACCCCAATTGCTGTCCGTGGGACTCCACATCCAGATGCCGCGTGTGTTACCGCCATCGACTCCATTCTGAACCACGACCCGATTGGCATACAGATCGCCATCCACTCGCAATTTGAAGTTATTCGGATCTATTGTGCCAATACCAACGTTACCCGTCCGTGAAATGAGAACATTGCCTGGGGCAAAGAGTAAGTGGCCTGCCTCTGCTTCGCTGCTGGCACCAGTCGATATCAGATCCCAAGTGCGTCCGTTCGTTGAACTGTTCTGGATGGAGAGACGAGTGCCGTTAGCATTGGAACTCTGGACGCGAAGCGGCAGTTGACCATTGGCTTGGATGTCCAAAACCGCCGCTGCCGTCGTGTCTCCTAGGGTGATACCAGCCACCGTCAGGGGCGCATTGAGATGTAGCGGATCACGCACTTGCAGTCGCCCAGAGCTGTGCCCGGTCTTGAGTTCGCCTTCGATGGTCACTAGACTGGTGTCCCCATCCCCCAGCGTGATGTTACCGGACATCGTTTGCTCCAGCACCTCAGACGATTGACCTGCCACGTTGAGATTGCCTCTAACCGTCACATCGCCCTCAATCACCAGCCCGTCAGGATTACCGGGTGAACCATACAAGGTTTTGTCAACCTGCAGGTCATCGACAATGCGCAGTTTTCCTTCAACAGTGTCACCTGCTTTGCTCAAAAGGCCGACGGTGATGGGCTTGAAGCGCGTGCGCAAATCGCCATTTGGGGATGCCGTCCACTGCCCACGATCGTCGAGGTCCATTAGTGCCAGGGCTGTATGTTGGTGCTGTATACCCAGTGGCGATTGAGCCAGAGGACTGCCATCGTTGTTGCGCGGCCAATCGATGTTGCCCGTCAGGTGACGAGCCGGAATGAGCCAGTAATCACCAGACTTGTAGAAGAGGTCAGCATCTAGCGCGAACTGCACCTCAATTTCATCTTCTAGCAGAATCCAATTGTTAGTCGTTGCACTCAGGGATTGGGGACCATCCGGCGAATCCCAGCGGTGCACGATGCTATAGCGCTCATTGGAACCGATAGCCGGAGCCGTCGAGCTACCATCAGGCCAGGACTCGACAGTTAGCTCATTGCCCTCGACACTTTGCAGTCGCACCATCACACCTGACTCGCCTCGCAGGGCCTGGTTTTGGGTGCTTAGCTCAACCCACTGTCCCGGTGCAAAGTTAAGAAACGGTATCCCGCCGCTAGTATCAATGGTAATCGTACGTCCCGCCACCATAGTCACGCGGGCGGCCACCGAGCCATTGTCCCGCGACCATTTGAATGTAGCCTCTTGGGGTGCCCCCCCTTTGTGGATTTCCACCCGGTAGAGCTGGTTTTCTAGCGTCACCCCCACCGAATTTAACCGGGCGCGCAGGGTGCCTGTGCTGAGGGGCAAAAAGGTGGCCGTTTTACTTCCTTGGAACTTGCTATCAAAAAAAGTACGTAGCAAAGCCATGGAGATCAAATCGGCAGAGGTCTTATCTGTAGCCTCACAGAGGCGCACCTGCCACACATTTTGGATACGGGTGGAGGTATCTGGGCCACCCAAGGCGGTTTCACGAATGCTCCCATCTTCTAGCGCAGTAATGTGGCGTTGCCATGCATCTAGGTAAACCAAATAGCGGCCTGCCGTCGTTGGCAACGTTGCACCCGGAAAGTCAGGTTGCTGAGTGAAAGGAACAACCTGCCCATTTTCAAACAGCTTGCCCAAAACATAGCAACGGCCTGGGCCAATCGTCAGGTTGGTTTTGTCCCCGGTTACCCCAATCTGAAAGCTCGTACTCTGATCATTAGCATCGGCAGGCACTCCGCTTGGCCCTACAAAGTCGGTAATCTCTGCTTCCAACCGATGCATGTTGATGTCTAACTGTTCATTCCAGTCGGCATCTAACTGCACCCGCCCCTGCTGCATGCGTACGCCGCTAAAGTGTTTTTGGGGATCAAACGACAGACGGGAAAAATCACCCTTCATGGTTTCCTCTAGATGTTGTTTATCGCACTCAGCCCATTGTTTGGAGAATGAAGGCACCGACGCCGCACACTCTCAAGACCTCTTCACCTCAATTGACCAAGAAAATCCCGGCCTCCATCCCGGCACGCAGGTACTCCTCCAACCCATTGCGCAGATTGGCCATCCGTTGAGGTTGAAGCAAATGCTGGAAAGCGCCCATTTCAGAACCGTTTTCAGCGCCTGTAGCGATTTCGATTGGACACTGATCGCTCAATTGACCATAGCCAGGTTGAGCATAGGTTCTATCAGTTAAGCGGGGCTGAATTCGCAGAAGAATTGCGTGCTTTTCCTCGCTGCTCAGAGCTTCGCCTTTCGCTTGGGCCGCTATGGCCAGGGCTAGATCTGGCTGGCAGCGGTAGCGCTGAGGTGTTTGCGAACCGGAGGGCACATAGCTAAAGCGGACGTAGCCTTCTTGTTGCTGCTTCACCTGAACAGGGGCCGTAAAAATGACCTCGGTGCTGGCCAGGGTTTTGACCGTCATTGAACCAAAGACACTGACCCGCTCTAGGGTGGTAGTCGGTCCTGGTGTAGTCGAATCGTTGGGTGCAGCAATCACCACAGGATCTACCAAATCTAGAGTCTGAACGGTAGAGGCATCCGCTGCCGTAGGCCCAAAGCGCAATGCCTGTCCACCGGGGCCTGGAATAAATAGCAGCCGATCATCGAGCGCTGCCACATGCATTTCGGCGATGGCTGGGTCGCTGTGAATTAGGCGAATAGAATCTTGCAGTTGGTCGCGCGCCTGGGCCAAGGTGGTTGGCACGGCATCCAATGTCACCCTGCGGGGGCCGATATGCCCCTGATCCGACAGGATGGCCACATTAATTGTGGGCATTTCAGCCTGTAACGTCGGGAAAGGCTCTAAGAGGCCACTGCACACAGCCTTGGCCTGACGCGACTTACTGGCATCCAGCCCTAGCTGTACAGCACTATCAGGATCATCGTCCGTTGGGGCAATCGTCACAGCCTCATCAGTTCCCGACAGAACCACCAACCGTCTGGGTGAATGGGTCAGGATGACCTGCACCTGCGACCAGGCTGGGGTTTGGTTAGCGGCACGGATGGCAGCCTGTAGCTGATCCCGTACTTGGGCCGCAGTGGATGGAGACTCGGCCAACACCACCCGCCGGGTACTGTCGCCAATCTTGACGTTCAGCGATGGCGTTGACGTGGTTAGGTCCGGGTTCACCGGTCCGGAAACCAGTACGGCTCGTTGGTTGATAGAACAAGTAGGGCCAATGATGCTGTCACGCACCACCAAACCGGCCATATCGGTCGGCAAGCGCAGTGCCCCAATAATGCTATGACGAATGACAACCTGGTTCATCATGGCGGCTCTTGGGGCAGAAATGGTGCGCACCCCAAAAGGCATGAGCGTGCAATGAATAATATTGAGGCGCAGATTACCCTGAAAATTTAGGTGAATACCGCCATCGAGCAGTAGTCCGTTGAGGGTGAACCGAGCCTGCTTACCCTGACCAATGACGGTGATGGTGCCACGGAGACAGGGACGCACCCCATCAGCAGCTTCGATCGCTAGCTGGGCTTGGTCGGGCAGGAGCACGGTCAGGTTGCCGATAGCGTACGTTCCGTTATCCAGCAGACGAATTTGCCCTTCAGTTCGCTTGCTGGTATGCCAGGCCGCCAGGGCCCCAGTCAAATCAGCATAGTATTTGAGGTCGATGCCGGGGGATGGGTTTTGGCTGACAACAGCCTGCCATGTGGCATCTGTTGCCGTGCTCAGGGTGGTGCGACGATCATAGGGGCCGCCCCCGATATCGGCGCTAAAGCCGTAGGCATAGTCAACCGCCAGGTGAGGTATGCTCCCCGTTGCCAGGCTACTCTCTGTTGATGCATCCTGCCCTGGCACACGCTCCTCTAGCGTACTAGTTAGCCGCTTGTCCGATTGGGCATCGCTTGCTTGGACCTCCTTGAGTTGGGCCTCACCTGAGGTGCCATCGCCAGCTTGACCACCCTTGATTTGAAGAAGGCCTGGGGGTAAGGCTAGCCGCCCGAGCTCTGGATCGAGGGTAATCTTGTTCACTATGGGCCATTCACTCAAATCGGCAACTGCCAGGTTTGCGGGTGCAACAGGTTTGCCGTCGATCCAGAGTCGAAAGACGGGGCGCACACCGAAGTAATCGCTGCTTTGGCCAGCTTGAAGCTTAGATAGTTCGCGCATCAACATCTGACGGCTGAGCGGGGTCGGAACATGAATCGCCTCAGTACGCTCAGTGATGTTGCGTTTGATCTGGGGCCGACTAAAGAGAGGGCAGTCGTAACCTAGGGGATGTATCGTATAGCCATTGGCTTGATCCTGATTGGGCATCACTTGCGACAGTGGATAGCTCGACCAGCGCCAGAGGAAGAGCCCTATGTTGGGAATGTTGGGCAAGCCACGGTTGCTGGTAATGCGGCGCACATCGACGAGACTTGATGCGGTTCGAAAAGGCGTATTGAGCAGATCAGTTGCGGCGCGATCGCGCAGATCAAAGGTGCGACCTGATATAGGTCGTAGATGGTCAAGATGTTGGGTCGCGCCCAACAGTTTGAAGTATTCTACTGCCCGCGCCTTCCAACCGGTGATGTCTTCAGCCACCTGTTCTAGGATGGCGGTCACGCCTTTGCGTCGTCGATAGCCAATGGCATTGGCCACGTGCGGGCGCTGGCTTACGACCTGATTCGTTTCTGGGTTCAGGCCGCGCACGCCTAAGAGTTCACCAATATAGGGCACGACCCATTCGTCGCAGGTTTCAATAAACCAATTTTCATAGAGGCCGCCAATATCATCTTCAACGGCTACCAACTCCCGCTCCATAATTGCCAACAGCGCCCGCAGCGGTTCCCCCTCCGCCACATCACGTTGGCGGTACATAGTGGGGAGGAGGTTGTATAGTCGATCGCTCATAGCAATAGCCATCCCTATCAAAATCAAACGTGATGTCTCGTCATGCTAATCGTCAGGTTTAAGTGGAAAATGAAATGTGAATACCATTCGTATCGGGGTTAATTAATAGCAACTGCGCAGCTTCTGCTCTCCCCTCTACCCAGCGTGCCGTGATGGCAGGCAATTGGGCCTGGAGTTTGGCATTCTGAACGTTAGAAAAATCAAGTTTATTCAGATCGACAGCGGTAACACCAGCGGTATTCTGAATCACAAAAATCACTTCTGAGGACGTCACTGTCTGGCCAAAGCGCCTGTTCTTAAAGGAGAAAGTGCGCATCAGAGCAGCCCGCACCGCAGCCTCTACGGCCTCCTTCTTATAGGCTGGGTTTATGATTATGGTGGCGTCAACGTTAAAGAAAAACGGTGCAAAGGGGCTCAGCATCACCTGTTGTAGGCGGTTGCGGCGCTGGTCAAGGGCAGCCAGCAGATTGGTGGAAAGCGCCGATGTGGAGGGAACCGGATCGCCATTGCTGTCGGCCAGAGTGATATGCACCAGCTGAGCGTCACCGGTCCAGAGCAGAGCAGCTTGTGCCTGACCAATCCCATTAAAGGTTTGGGCAAAATCTTCAAAGTCCGAGAGCGAAACAATGCGTGCCATCGTCAACATGGTCAATGGCGCGTTGTTACGGATCACCTCGACGCTCTCCGGATCAGCACCACCGCTAGCCGCCATCGGATTGGTGACCGTTGTCAGCCCCAGTGGACGTGTAAGCGGGGACGTTAGACGGTCTGCAGCCACTTCTCCAGCCAGGCCCAGACCACTGCGATAGGATGCAACCACATTGTTGATGCCCGTGGGCAAGCGCGCACCTTGCTGCCCATCGCCAAAAATGATGCTGGCGTTATTTTCGCTGTCATGGCGAATGATATAGCTGTGGCTGTGCGCGTCCTGAGTATGCAGTGACTCAACCTCTGACCAGAGGATGTCATTGACGCGCACAGCCAACGTACTCTCGGCACCACTAGCAGTCGGTGCCAAGACATAGGTGAGTGGCGGCTTCTGTACACGGAACCGCTGATTACTCTGGCTACCATCACCATTTCCCAACACGGCCTCAGCGACCGTCTCACCATGAGTGGCTAGGGCCACATTCGCCCATAGGGTAACCGTCTTGCGCACATACTCATTACCCAACGGTTGGCGCAAGCGAATAATGCTCCGATCAACTCCGTTTTCGCGCACTATATTCACGCCACTAACCATGGCAACTTCACTGACTACCTGGTCTGGATTCTGGCTGTTTGCAGGACGACCGAGCCCACGAATAATCACCCGCTGTCCAGTGCTAAGGGGCGGGATGATTTGGGCGAGTTCGATCTGCCCATCTTTAACGCGTACATCGACAGCTCTGGTTTCAGCAAACAGGGACAGCGGTTCGCTTTGAATAAAAAGCTCTATCTGTCGCAAGCTGGCCCCATCCAATGGACCTAGAGACTCAGGCAAAGTTAGCTCTGTCACCTTAACGTTACTCTGACCCCAATCGCTGCGCAGCACTGACGCCACCTGTGAGATTTGACGCAGCACAGTCTGATTGCCATAGCGTAAGACAACCCAGCCATTAGCCTGCAGTTGTGGATACAGTCCGTTGAGGTCGAGCGTAGTGGCCGCTCCCCGAATCGTGATGTTGGGCCAATCAGCATGGGCAAATCCCGCCAGCGGTATCGCTGCAAAGCGGATATCACTATAGGTGACAGTGAGGGCACGCACATCCCGTGTGCCGCTATTGCGCAGCCGATGCCAACTGACAGCCAAATTTGTGGCAACGTCATCGCGAGTTGCTGTGCGAATGCCTTGTTCGGTGCCGATTAGAGTCGTCCCATCTGGGGCGATCGCCAGAGCCTGAATGGCCTGATCGGCGACGCTTGTGTGAGTAAATGCCTCCACAGTGTAGGTAACTGCCTGCGCCTCAGACACAGACCATGAACATCGAAACAGCCCTGTTCGGGTGCCGATGAGGAGTAAATTGTCTGAAACGGTTACCAGTGCTCGTATTCCTTTCAATCGAGTCCTACTGGGAACCTCGCTCCATCTGACACCATCGTCGCTTGACTGATAGAGTCCCTTATCCGTTCCGGCGTAGAGAGTTCCCTGGGCTTCTGCTAGTGCGTAAATGGTGGTAAGTGGCAAGCCGTTGTTGACGACGCTGGGGATATTGGCCCCGGCAGCGGTTTCGCCGGTTTCAATCAGCGAACCGGTGGCGAGTTGCGTCCAGCTCTCGCCCTGGTCTAACGAGCGAAAGATCATACCCGCCGTGGTTCCTGCCAACAGAGCGCCATCACTATCGACACAGAGAGCATGAACAACTTGATTGGTCAGGTTGACGTTGGCTGTAGCCCAGCTTCCTCCACCATCAGCGGAGCGATAGACCCCGTCGCCCGGCGTCGCGGCAAAGAGGTAGTCAGTGCTAGCACGACGTTGGCTGGCAAGGGCTGTGGCTGAGAGATAGGGCAGGCCCCTTTGCCGTGAGGTCCACTGGGTATTATTTAGCTGATAGACTCCCCCCTGTGCCTCCTTTAGCTCTGGCGGTATGGATGACCACTCGGGTGCGTTATGGCCAAAAGGCGCGACCTGTTGCCGCAAGACAAAGATCTGGGGCGTGCTCACAGCCTGGGTCAGCTCACCATTATCCCCTCCTTCTAGTGGCTGGCGCAGGTTAACAGTCGTGTAGCCCCCCGCGCTATCGGTCTCAACGGACTTGACAATAGGCAGATACCAGCGTGCCCCGTTCATCACCAGTAGCCGATTACCCGGCTGAAGCCCTGTGCCGAAACCACTTAAGCGCACCCTCAGCGTGGACGGCGCGATCGTTGGCAGAACGCTAACCTGCGGCTGGTAGATGGGGGGCGAGTTCCATTCGGGCCATGCCGTAATTGCCTCCACCGTCTCAAAGGTCTGCGGCAATTCGCCTGGGCCCGGAATGCTCTGCACTTTCAGCCCTGCGGCAAGGGTGAGCGGCATCGCGGTTGTGCCGGTATCGTCGACCGTAAAGGCCAGTGACGTGCTGGCTGCTAAACCTGGTCGTGGGGCGTAACCAACGGCGTTTATCAGCTCAATGACAGAACGCCGCTCGCGGGCTGTTCCCAGATAGCCTTCATTGGCAATGCGCTCTTGGTAGAAGGTCAGAACGTCGAGCACTATGGCCCATGCATCAAGCAAGGCAATAGCTGGGTCATCGCGATCGCGGGTTGTCAGCGCCGAGAGCGGTCGACGAATTGTCCCCAGCGCATCCACAACCTCCTGTGTATCGAGCCGCGCCAACATCTGATGTAAAAAGGTTGGCTGTGTCCCCAAACGATAGGAGAGGGTGGGCTGGTTGGGTAAGTTGCTATGTCGCATTACCATAAACACCGCTTTATTAAAACACCCCAAACAAATCAGGGCCTACGCAGCTGAATAACGTTTCACAGGCAAAGCCGCGAGCAATCGTTCAACAGTCAGGGCATTATGCAAAGTGCGTAAATCCCGAAGGTTGATTTCGAGATCACTTTATGGGAATGCGTGCAGCTTGATTCTGTCTCATTCATATTAATTATTGAGTACGTTAGATCGTATGAGCTAATTTTTGCCGAATTCAATACCCACCTATCTTTAAGGGGGCTCTGAGCCCTTTGAAAATACATAAAAGAATAGATAAATGTTGCTCAATTGCTTGCTTGTTGAGCTAGCGGCCGCCTCTCATCGTAAACTCGATCTGGCCGTCTTGAGGGGCAGCCGCGTTGTTGAGGAGCTGGGCAATTTCTAGGGGCCCGATGGGTATTTTGCCGTTGGCGAGTTCGTTGCGGGCAGGTCGCCCCCAGATTTGGAATCGGGTCGCTTTAGTCCAGGCTACGCCCGGTATCTCCACGGCACGAGCAATCAGCTCGCTGAGATAGACGGGTTGACCGAGGGTAAAGTTGTCGGCATGAAAGTAACCCCGTTTGCCGTTGGATAGCTCAACTGCGCTAAAGGTTTCAAGCAGCGCCTGCAAGACAGTACTGGCAAAGTGAGTGGGGGCAACCTGCACAATCAACTCAATATCTAGCGCCACATAGCGTGGGGCACGTATGACCACGTCATACCCGCTGACCCTCGCTGACTCCAGAAAATCGAGTAGCTCAGCCTGAAACGCCGCATCAACCGGACGGTTATCACGGCGCACAACGACAACCACTGCGGTATACCAGCTTCCTGTCCAGCGCAGAATAGACCCGGCCTCATCCACTTCAGGATGACGCTTGACCATTGCGACATAGTCTTGCTCCACCACACAACGCTCCTGAGTATGGGCGGCGGCTGGCGCATTCAGTTTGACCTGAGCCACGGACTCGGGATCCGTTCCACTCTGAGCCACCACGTAGTTGCTAACATGACGGATACACCGAGTGTAGTGCATAGCCCTTGTATCATTTAATACGGCGATGTGAGTGAGGGCGCGGCGGCCAATGTTGCCGACAAGGCCATTACCGACGCGATAGGTTGCTTGAAAGCTGGCACTAGGCTGTGGCCGTTGACCACGGACCCCATCACCAAAGCGCAGGTTGACCTGATCATTGCTGTCTGCCTCTACCACAAAGGTTGACATAAAGCGATCGCTCTGCATCAAATCGCGCTGCGCCTGCCAGACGGTATTGGTCTGGGCCGTTGCAGTGGTTGAGAACAGTTCAATCGCAGGCAAAGCCTGACGGGGATCCTGACGTGTGGTGACGGCTGCGGACTGTTCTTGCGCTAGTTCGTGGTCATAGGGCACATAGCGGGTCACCGAGCGATGGCGAAGGTGCGGACGATAGTTGCCATGGGCTGGCACACGAGCTGGTTGCAAGGCTGCATCTTCGACGGTGCGCCCGTGGTCAGCCAGCACAATATTACCGCGCGCTACACTCAGCGGCCCGGTTCGCTGATGGTTAACAACTGGCAGATCAAAGGGTAAGGCATCTTCACCATGCCAGATGATTTCGGTAATAACCTTGGCTCCCTTGGCCACCGATCCACCATCAGAGTCAAATAGTGCCCCGAGGGCGTCTTCACGCTGAAACACCTCCATCAAGCGCACCACATGGCACAGCTGACCATCCACCTTAGCGGCTGTCGCCTGTCCCACTGTACGGCTGGCTTCGCCATCGGCCCCATCACCCGCTTCATCCAGCAGCGAGGCATCGAGTGCTGACAGCTCTTCCAAAATCAGCACATCCCCAGCCTTTAAATGAGGCGCATAGTCGAGGGTGGCCGATGTTGCACCGGCTATCAACGTCAGATCGCGGGCTCCCCATGTATAAAAGCGCAGTTCGTTGTTCCCGGCATATAGCTCCACATCGTGCATAGTTTCAAACACCTGGGCTCCAGACAGGAGTGCTTCCTGATAGGCGGCCCTGCTGAGCACCACCTGCCGTTCACCTTTCACTCCAGTCAAAATCTTGGTTCCTGTAAGCAGGGTCAGATCCGAGGTCACCTCCGATTCAGTCTTGATAGAAGGATTAGTAGCAACATCGCGGTCGACTGCGGTTGGGTTTACCTGCACCTGTACCCAGACGCGAGCATTACAACCATCATGCATGACATAGTCGAGTAAGCGGGCATGGCGGCGCACCGATTCGCGCCGACGTGCCGTGCCCAAATAGGCTTCGGTGGCAACGGCATCCTGATAGTAGCTGAGCTGATCAGCCACATGGGCCAACACATCGACCAGCACCTGCCCCGTATCTGCTTCGTTGCGCTCAGTCCACTGCGGCACGACGACCGAGAGACGATCCAGCATGAGTTGACGAAAGCTGGCAAAGTCCCTAGAGAGGTAATCTATCTCCGGTACAGGCAGAGTTTTCGCCGGTTCAGGCGGTGTTCGTTTAGGGTCGAACTGGGCGGGCTCATCCCCCTGCAATGTAAATTCAATCTGGGCAAAGAAGGGGTCCAGATGGGGGACATCGACCAGTTCCAGCCTGTAGGAGGGAAAAAGGGTGTTGAGGGCAGCCTCACTATATTGGAGGGGAACCAGCAGTGCCGCACCATCCTCCATGGGCCGAATTTCGCCGCCAATCCGAATGCTCTCCTGCTCCTGATTGGTGCCCCCCAAAATGCGGATATTGGTGGCATTAAAATCAGGGGGTAGATGGGTCTTTTCAACACCGGGTGCCGGGGGAACAAAGTAGAGGCGGAGCTGATCGGATTCGACAACCCCATAGTCAAGACCAATTTGAGTGGGGTGCTGGCTAATCGCCGCGCGACGACGCGCCCGAAAGAAGGGATCTTGACTGTTCATAGCCCGACTCAAGAGGGCACCTCCTGTTGCATCTGGGCAACATGCCGCTCTTGGGTGCGATGAATTTGATAGAGTACGGTCACGCGCAACGTATTCTCGTCAATGATGATTTGCACGTCCTCCACTAGGATACGATCGCCCAACCACTGCTGCAACGCACCGCGCACCAGATAGTCACTGGCGGTGGTCAGTTCCTCACTGTTGGGGGCGAAGAGCAGTTGGTGAATGCCACTGCCAAACTCAGGTCGATTGACCCGTTCGCCAGGCATGGTAAAGAGCACCTGCTCGATCAGCTGATTGATATGGGCTACTTCATTGGCGGCGGCAGAGCGTCCCCGTCCGTCCAGTTGAAATGGGAAGTTAAGCTGCATCTCAAATACCTTTCACACGGGGTTGCGGAATGACGGCATTGAGCGGCGCACCCGTCTGGGGACTAATCAATTTGCTGTCGAAGAGCAACGCTGGCTGACCACCGATTTTGACTCGCATCGCAGGCACGATGGACTGGGTCGTCACGCAAGGGGGTAGGCCACTCGATGCCAAGGGACATGCCTGCACCACATTGGGCAACGTTGATGTCACCGCTGGCTGGCCACCAATCCTGACGCGGGGCGGCGTGGCTGGGGTTAGCTGCACCTTGCCACCGTGCCCACAGATCACCGTTGTTGTATTGGTTGCGATTAAAAATCCTGGCATTAGGTCACCTCCAATGCACCATTATTGACATTGACGCCTGTGGGCAAGATCTGAATGGATCCTGCACCGCCGCTATTGATTTTGATCAAGCCAGGGGGTGCGGGCAAGAGTTGGGCTTGTGCTCCCCCTGCACTAAGTTCAACACCGCTGGGAGCGACTTTGATGCTGGCGGGGGCATTAGTCACTTCGATCCCTGCAGCTGCGACCTTCACCGTGGCGGTAGCCTGTGTCAGTTGCACACTGTCCGGAGCCACTTTAACGGTTGTGGGACCATTGCTCACCGTCACTGCTGTGCCGCTGGCATCCACCTTAAGGGATAACGGTGGGCTAGCAAGTTCGATGCCGGTAGGCAGCATTTTCAGGGCAGTCGTTTCGCCATTGGATATCTCAACCGTACCAGCTCCCATCGTCAATCCCAGCGTCTTGGCATAGTCAATTTCTACCGCTTGCGGGTTCATGGTAAGCGACACCAGTGGTTCGACCGGCGTACCACCCACGCCGACCTTAACCGTACTGGTCAGCTCATTCATCAGTACGCTGATACCGGGTAACTGCAAAAGCTTCACCGTGGGTGCGGTTGCTAAGACTGGCAGTTCACCCATACCCCAAAAGCAACCGCTCCAAATGGGATAGTCTGGATCGCCGCCCTCAAATTCGACCCATACATTGGTTCCGGTGGTGGGCATTGCAAAGAAGCCCACCTGCATTCCGGCATAAGGAACACAGGGCATCGCCCAACTGGTTCGCCCCGTACCCAAGACAGCGGGTACTTCTACCTGCACCCGCCCCAACTTCATGGGATCTAAATTATTGGTGACCTTACCACGATACTTGCCGAAGAATTGTTTCATATTGTTTTAGCTGTGAGCGGCATTTTCCCCTTGCATACGGTGCCAAACCCTACGGCACGACCACTGGTGATAGGCTACCAAGCCCCCCCCGGTGGAGGGTGAATTTTTGCTGGTAGGATTTTGCTGCTTCTTTGTCGTCTAGATCGATCTCGTGGGACACCTGGCGGACATAGTAGAATCCATCGTAGCTATAGCCGACACCCCGCACACCAACGGTACGACCCACTTCCAGGATTCGTTCATATTTCACACTGTCTAGTTCGCCTTCGGCAATCACAACGTTGTCGACAGAGGCATCCGTCATCCCCTGTGCACGGGCAGTGGCAATCGCGGCATCCAGTCCAGCGACGTCACTATTCCAGCGTTTGCGGACATCGCCTCGTTGGGCATAGAGGGCTGGTCGCAACTCTAGGGGGGGGCGCAGAGTGGCAACAGTGGCGTAAGGAATGCCCTGATTGAGCCGCCGATCCTGCACCCGGCCCCGAACGCGTTCAGGTGCCAGGGCATCATATCGAAAGTTGATGGAGCTGATATTATCCGCCTGTCCCATATTGATGGTGAGCGCCTTTTGCGGCAGGCCGAATGAGACGGGTGGCCCCCAGTAGGCCTGGTTCATCAATGGGAGGGGGCCCGGACGGATAAAAAATGTATAGCCATAGCGAGCGGCCATCGTTTCCATATATTCCAGATCGGTCCCATGCTGCACAGGAACCCGCTCCGTTGGGATAGGAACATCTAAGACCGGGGGCGGCGTAACTTTGGGTACCACCCCAAACGGAGCATAGTTAGCCAAGATTTTGGCCACGATGCCTGGCTCTGGCAAGGCATGATGCGCCACCACTTCTTCGTCCATATCCATCAGCACGCCGATATCTTCGCCAGTCACCGTAAGGCTCGCGTGGTCACGCCCTTCAGGCGTTAACTGCTGGTCAGTAATGATGCCATCCATAAGGACACGGGGGATCAAGTTGAAAGTAACTATCAACACCACCCGAGTGAACGGCTGCAGCCGACGCTTGAGCAAGATCGGGAAATCGATTGGATTAAAGACCCGCTCATTGCGCGACGCCTGAAAGGTCAATTGAAAGCCTGAACGCCCTGAATAGCTGTGGGTCACTTCAACTTGGGTCAGCAAATTGGCCAGGTCGGGGGCTGGCAACGGGGCGAATTTATGACCGACGAGTAACTTCAAATAGATGCCACCTACAGGCATAGTCAGACTCTCATCTGGGGGTCAAAGTGTGCCAGCGGTATGCGCAGTCGCTTACCGGGTTCGGCCACTAGCGCAGTTGGATTCATGGTGTTGTTGGCATCACAGATGCGCCAGTACTGTTCTGGCTCGCTGATGGTTTTGGCAGCAATTAAGTCCAGGCGATCGCCCTCGGTAACGGTCACCTCCATCAAGACCGGTAGGTCATCTCCCTGAGGCAGAAAGCGGCGGCACGCATAGCGAATCACCCGTCCTTCGGGCGTTGTCAATTCTGCGGTTGCAATATTGGCGTAACGACTGGTTTCGTGAAACATCGATATTCCCCTGAAGGACTGCGGACATGAATGCGGACGTCATACGATGCGAGCCAGATTGGTGATCTGGGGGGGATGGTTAGCCGCCTGGGATAAGGTTGCGGACATCGCTAATATCCTCATGTCATGAGAAGGTGTTGCGGGCCCAATCTTGAGCCCGGCTGGCTTGCCGGCCAGCAAACTCAACGGCATTCGGGTCGAGCTCACCCAGACGCGAGATATTGTCCAGACTGCTGCTCGTGGCCATGACTTCTTTCGCGATTTGATGGGCCATAAAGAGCCCTTGACCCACACGATTCCAGCGTGACAGGTCGTGATAGGTCAGAACCGTCATGCCGAGAGAGACCTGAGCTCGAATCGGGTTGAGATTAACATCATACGCCTGCTCCTCAATGGCGAGGCTGGTCAGCCGTACCGGCACCACCCGCTTAACCCCCCAAACAAAAACGGTCAGCGGGGCTTTGGGCGGCACGATTTCGATGGCACCCAGTCGACTCAGGACGGCGTTGGCAAGCACGGATACACTCTTGGGATAGACCATCATCTCCAGAGCCGAGAGCTGGGGATAAATGCCCAGCCGCACAGCCGCTGCGGTTTTATCGTTGGCCCGCTCCAGTTGATCGATCGCGTTGATCTCGATATTGGCTGAAATGGTCTCTTCGGGTGGCCCCTCAAACCGATCGCCACTCTTACTCAGCTTCGGGGTAATTGTACGGCTCAGGCTTTCTGGGTTGTATTGAAAAATCACAACGCTAGAGAGCGGGTTGAAGAGGTCAACGGAGATCAGGGCACCTTTGGCAATGCGGGGTGAGCCAGGAAAGGTGGTCATGGGGAGGGATCTCCATTTTGCCAAGCAGCTTACATATATCAGACTGCTGAGCACTGGGGTGGCATTTCTTCATGAATAGTTATCAATGGTTCTAATGGGAAAAGAGAAAAGATACCTTGACTACACCAAATCCCCAGCCCTTTCTCCAAGCGATACCTGATTCCTGGCTAATAGACCTCTTGCAAAAATGGTTATGTGTTAGGGTTGGGGGTTTTCCTGCGTATCTCAGATCAGGTTGAGTTCATAGTTGTAAAGTGCCGCGATTAAATTGAAACGCAGGCCATAGCGCCGTCGCCGATTACGATAGCG
>JBCCRZ010000034.1:0-18896 GCA_039200855.1 Cyanobacteria bacterium P01_D01_bin.44
CACCATGGTGCCCTACGCCGTGCGTCGTACCCGCTCACACCTGATGCGGTTTAACAAACTGCGGGACGATATCTTCAACGGTAAGATTGACTCAGGTTGGCTACAAAAGGTTGAAGCCATCGACAACATTTTCCCGAGTATTAACTACCGTGACTATCGTCCGCTCTAGCCCTGGACATTGATTTAAGCCGATGGCTCAAGCCATCATCTGATTCAGGGCATCCTATCTAAGTAGCCTATCAGGGCCGTATTCTTTGCCCAGCCGCGATTGCATCTCTGGAAATGCGATCGCTGCCGCTGAGGTACAGACATAGCGTCGTTTACAATCAGCCCAACGTGACACAGTGTTCTTGGCATACGTTTCCCCGACACACCTTAAAATCTGGCTTGGTTTTGCTGGGCTTGCTAGCGTTGGCAGGGTGTCCAGTCTCTCTAAATGGGCAGTTGCCAGAGGCGATCAGCCGTGAGCCCAAGTCTGCTGCCCTAAGCGAATCTGCCAGCGGCGATGAGCGTTTGTCAGCAGGTGCCCTGGCCTATGACGAAGGCAAATTAGCAGAAGCTGCCACCCAGGTCGAAGCCGCCTTAAGCCTGGGGTTCACAGAATATGACCTTGATCAGGCCCATACAATCTTGGGCAATATCTACACCGACTTAGACCGCTACGAAGATGCCATTGCTCAGCATCAGCAGGCTTTAGCTCTCAATCAGCAAAACCACGAAGCTTGGGTCAACCTGGGGGTAACCTATCGACTGCTGGGCAACTACCCAGAAGCCGAAAATGCTTACCAAAAAGCCCTGGCCTTGAACCCAGACTACCCAGAGCTCCATGCCAGTTTAGGGGCGTTGTATGTGGTTAAAGGTAACTCAGCCCAAGCGATCTCCCATCTAGAAAAAGCCGCTAGCCTGGACGGAAACCTGGCCATTACCTTCGCCAATTTGGCCCTGGCCTATGCGATGGACAGCCGCTTTGAGGAAGCCGATACAACCCTACGCCGGGCGCTGGCCCTGGGCTACGACAATGGCGATATCATCAGGGAGCGAATCGAAGAATTTAAACGGATTACCCCTTGACCCGCACTAACCGAATCTCCGTTCTTTGATTTTTGGGATCGGCGGCGGGGGTATTGGGCAGGGGCTGAGTGGCCCCTTTACCCTCAGCTTGAAAGGTATGCTCTAGGCCCTGTTTGCGCAAATAACTGGCCACCGCCTGGGCGCGCAAATCACTCAGTTCTTGATTTCGGTCTGCACCGCCTCCACTAGAGGTATGGCCAATAATCCGAACGGCCACGGTATTTTTGTTAAACTCCTTAATTTTTTGAGCCAGATCATTTAGGGCGGTTTGGCTCTCGCTAGTCAGTTGAGCGGTGCCGACTTCAAAGGTAATCTGACCTTCGATGGCTAAGTTACCAATGTCCGCTGTGGTCACAGCTTGGGGCTCCGCCGCAACGGTTTGTCCTTCTCCCATGAGACGTTTTGCCACATCGGGCTGATCTTTCAAAAACTCCGCCAGGGCGCGATTATTTCTGGCGGCGATTTCAATTTCGGCGAGCGACAGGAGGGCCTCAATGTCTTTAGGCACCGAGCTAATCCGCTTAGAAAAGGCTAAAACAGCGGCGGTAGACTCCATGCGACTGGCTAGTGTCCCGTCGGTTAGCCACTTTTGAGCCTCAACCGCCGTAAAAAAATCAATCCCACTGATGATTTTGGCGGCATCCGTTGCTGAAATCTCACCGTCGGTTGCGATTTGAGCTTCTAGTAGGGCGGCGTCTTGAACACTGGCATCAATCCGCCGATAGTAAGCCTCCAGGAATGTGCTAACCACGTCAGGGGACGACTCGAGGAGTTTGTTAGAGGCGACAATCACATCAATAATCGACTCTGGGGCATCTTTACTCGACAGCAAGACAGTATTGCCTTGATCCGTGGCCTGGGCCACAAAAGGTTCCCACAGGATGCCCACTGCGATTGATTGCTGGGAATCCTGCATCTTTTCCCAAACTTCGGAGGCATCCGCCAGCTCTCGTAGCTCAAAATCGTCCAGGTCAAACGCCTCAAACCGAGTATCTAAAACCAGGGCCAGATATTCGCTCGGGGTATCGGCGGCAAAGGCAATACTCAGGGATTTACCCTCTTTTTTCGCCTTCTCAACCAGAGTTTTTAGGGTTTCGAGGGATTTTAGCTCAGGATATTGCTGGGTATTGAGGACAACTGCGTCTGCCCCAACCGTACGATCGATCAACCCTACAATTTTGCCCGCGGGCTGCTGCTGCAAAAACTGATCAAGGGTGGTGACGACGATGTCTGCCTCCTTGCTAAGCTGCTGTGCCCGTAACTCTTGGTCAAACTCATTGGCGTAGGTCAACTCAATCCCGACTTCGTTGAGGTTAGCTTGAAACTCAGCCGCTCGGAAGGTGCTGTAGCCGCTGAAGGTATCCCCTAAAACTTTTATGGAGGACTGTTCTTGACGGGCAGTCCAAGTAGCCCGAGTAGAGGCCTTGGGACGTTCATTTTTTACGGTTGACTCTGCTGGGTCTGCTAGGTTGATGCCGATTTGCGGCATGACTTTCATAAACTGCGCCACAAATATGCTGATTAAAATTCCCAAAACAGCAACAGAAGATGCCAGCAAGAATTTGTCACCAGACTCCCTGAAAAAAG
This sequence comes from Cyanobacteria bacterium P01_D01_bin.44, assembly GCA_039200855.1. Taxonomy (GTDB): domain Bacteria; phylum Cyanobacteriota; class Cyanobacteriia; order Phormidesmidales; family Phormidesmidaceae; genus SIO4C1. The sequence goes on from JBCCRZ010000034.1 coordinate 2,659, forward strand.
ACATATAACCCCTACGTTTATTGCAAGAATCGAAAATCAACGCATTGAACACTGCCTCATGTCAATCTCCCAGTGGACACCCTTGAAGTGGGTCTATCCTTTGTTGCAACTGGGGCTAGAGGAATGCGGAAAAGACTGCCAATCTTATCTAAGATAGGCAGTCCTAATAGATCTTCATAATTAGTCTGAATCAATCTGGAAGGATATGAGTTTTCTTGGGATAACTCACTTTAAAGTCAGAAAATCTCAATAAAGCATTAAAAATCAAGATAAATGCTAATCATTCCAATTTTTAACGCTTTTTAGCACTTTAAAGCTGTAGCATTGCTCTACAAATTTAAATCAATGATTATCACAAATAATTTCAAGCCTACGGGTATTTTTTCTAACTTAACAACCATCTGTAGACGCCTAAGCAATCCACAAAAACAAACACCGATCCTGAATAAAAAATTAGCGGCAAATCCTTGTCCAAAATACTGGCAACCAACAATTGACTCGAACTGAAAACAAGGAGCAAAAAGCCATGGGCACTAATAGCGGTATTAGAGGCGACTAAGCTGCCCCCAGCCAGCGCACAAAGACTACTTGAAAGCTTCAGATAGGTTTTGAGGGAGCCGTTTTTGCGCTGATATATCCGAGATTTGTACACCGTTTGCTTAGCCGATTTATCTTCAACAGCATCCATAAAACCATGCCTTATACAAAACCGTGACGAGATGCCTCCGCCTATTTGAGGGGTTGATGTTTAGCCCCGCGCTCCGTAATCTAATTTTCTGAGACTGACTCAATAAACCTGAAGAAAATTATGTAAACCTGAAAAAGCTTATATAAACCTTGTAAAGAGAACCAATATTCAGAATGACTTAACGGGTATCTATCGGAAATACTTGCGTAAAAATTAGAGTCTCTGAGTAAAAATAAGTTCGAAATTTAGCTAAACCTAAACATAGTTACACCAATTTCATATATACCCGCACGTATCGAACCCATTTGGCATCAACACAAAATAGGTGATGTGAAACTCTTAGCAGTTTCACATCACCTATTCTCATAAAGGGATGACCAGCTTAACTCGTGAAATGACGTTTATGAAGTCTACAAAGTCATCTCAGCCGCTTGTACTCGCTCAACCTGCTTTTTCTTGAGGACGAGGAAAATTTGGGATAGCGTGACGGCTCCTAAGAAAGCCAGTAAGCCCTTAATCCGGTTGGGGCTCTGCAAGACAATCTCACCTTCGGTTTGACCAAACCCACCCACGTTGGGGTCGTTGGTCAACGGTGCGCCAGCATCAACGGTATCGCCTTCGACCACAATCAGCTCTGGGCCGACTGGAACATCAGTGGTCATGCTGCTGCCGTCCTCGGTCTTAACGGTGACTTTATAGCCCGTATCTGACTTATCGATAGCTGTGATCACACCTGCTTTAGACGCGGTGTAAACTGCATTATTGCTCGACTGCCCCGTCGGATAAACCTGTCCGCGACCTCGGTTGCCGCCCACAAAAACCAGAGACTTACCAAAGCTTACGGACTTATCTTTAGTCGGATCAGGCGACAGAATCGGAAAAACAATTTCCTGGTACTGCTCACCGGGTAGAGGTCCCACCAGCAGAATATTGTCTTGCTCTTCACTGTAAGTCTGGAAATAGGTACTGCCGACTTCCTCTTTAATCTCTTCGGGAATACGCTCTGGAGGCGCAAGCTTAAAGCCTTCGGGGAGGACCATCACAGCCCCCACATTGAGGCCAGCCTTACTCCCGTCACCCAGCACTTGCTGGGATTCTAAGTCGTATGGGATCTTGACCACTGCTTTGAAAACAGTATCTGGCAGTACTGCTTGAGGCACCTCTACCTCAGTCGGCTTTTTGCCCAGGTGACAGTTAGCACAGACAATGCGGCCTGTAGCCTCCCGAGGCGTTTCGTAATTTTCTTGGGCCCAGAAGGGATAAGCTGCGGCAGACTGGGGAAAAATCCAGTCGCTGGCAACCAGCAGGACCAGGGTTGCGATCGCAATCACCGCTCCCCGCGTGGTGGCCTTGAGCAGCTTACGGACATTAATTAAGCTCAAAAAATTGGGTTTCATCCGTGGCACGTCAGCAATTCAATAAATAAAACAAACACTCAAGTAGCCTAGCTCCACCAAGGGGCTTCACCAGTCCGAAAATCGGTCTCAGTCCAGGGGGTAAGGGTGACCTTGCCATCTTCTGCTTCGGTCACATGGGCCAGGGCCAAGGAGAGCGGTGCAGGCCCTCTCACCACTTTCCCGGTGGCGTCATATTGAGAACCATGGCACGGACAGATGAATTTATTCTCACCGCCATTCCACGGCACAACGCATCCCAGGTGGGTGCAGACTGAGTTGATACCGTAGTCGCCCAGGCTGCCATTGTCAGTTACCACCAAATAGGTCGGATCGCCTTTAAGTCCCTGCACCAGAGACCGATCGCCTACGGCATGGGTGGTTAGATAGCTGCTAGCCGTAACGTCGTTGCCGAGCTCATCCTTAGCGGTGATACCACCACCCGCAGCACCACTGGAAGGCGGCAAAAAATATTTAACGATCGGATACAGCGCCCCCAATGCGGTGCCGGTTATCGTTCCGAACGTCAACAGGTTCATAAATTGACGACGTCCTAAATCAGGGACATCAGGGTTTCCGGAAGCTTGAGCCATAATTTCAGAGAATGTATGCGTTAACGGAGATTAGGGTTAAGTAGGGCATTTCGCGACTACTTCAGTAATCGATCGCCCAGACAAACTAGCGACCTGTCCATCATCAAAAGACGCTTTGTCACATAAGTTTGCAGCTTTATGATAGGTATTATTACATTTTGAGGGCGCAGATAAACCTTTGTCACATCCTTGTAGTTGGCCTATCTTGGGACGGCAAACTATATGTCCTGCTTCACCATCAGCCTTGACCAAAGCAAGAACCCTCTGCCTGAGAGGTGTTGAGAGTCTGCCAAGCAATCTAAAGCACTGACTACCACGAGCGCGACGCCCCTGTTTAGCCAGGACTTTGCTTAGTTTTACGACAAGCCTTACTGTAAAGAAGTGTAAACAAACTTAGGTCGCATTCCATTTCAGAACCCGAGGTTTCACCGCATGACAGGCCAGGAACTACAAGCAATCTTGATTGAGAAATGGGGATATTCCTATGATGTGCAACTGCGAAAGCAGCCCAACAAACTCCTCCTGCAGGTGATGTGGCGGTTTCTTGAGCAAGCCTCTTTTCCCATGTCAGAAACCGAATACCTGGCGCATCTTGAGCAAGTGGCTGCCTACTTAGACGCCTGGGGCAGTACTGAACAGGTTAAAACTGCGATCGCAACCACCCATGAGCGCCCGCGCTTGGGCAAAGCCGTTAACATTCCCTTAGAGTTGGGGGCACGCGCCTCAGAATGGTTGATTGATTTGTAAACCCGACTCGTAAAACCAACAGTTGCCAGACAATCTCAAATCATGAATTTTGATGCAAGGCAGCTGTATCAATTTGCTACCATTACGGTGATTGAGTCGCTCTAAAAGTTGAGCGCTAGAGATTGGCACCTTGGCATCAAGTCCAGACCCACCTCATGCCCCTGAGAGAATGTTGAAAAGCCCTCAAATTTGAGCCGTCTGATGCTTGTTTAGATGCTCATCTTATGGATTGCCAAAGTATGGATTGCCAAACAGACCATCCCTGCCAATGCGATATTTGAGCCTACACAGACGCTTGCACTGACTTTAGGGAGTTCTACGTACTCGCGTCAGCGTTTGACTACCGCGCTTAACCAATTTTTTTAATCTTTCGAATTTAATAATCTTCCATAACATTCATTTACTGAATTAACTTTACAGCTTCATTTTTGAATAAAAGTTTTAAGCTCAGTTCTTTGTTTGGCAAAAGGTTTAACTAAAGCCATGCCCCTTTTTATTAGGATGATTTAAGAGAAAATGCGTAGATAGATTTTTCCGCCGGGTGTTAGCATTTCCATAAATTTGACCATAAATCTGCCCATGAGTTTGCTAGTACGCTTTGAGGACTTGCCGTGATCCGCTCTGCTACGCTTCCCGTTCAGCCACCTTTACCCCATTTCGAAGATAACAATCGCCTGAAATTATTCGCAGGCTCTTCTAACCCTTCCCTGTCTAGGGAAGTGGCCCACTATCTCGGAATTGATCTAGGGCCCATGGTCCGCAAACGCTTTGCCGATGGTGAGCTTTACATCCAGATTCAGGAGTCAATCCGGGGCTGCGATGTTTACCTAATCCAGCCCACCGCTCACCCAGTCAACGACCATCTGATGGAGCTGCTGATCATGGTCGATGCCTGTCGGCGGGCCTCAGCCCGTCAGATTACGGCGGTGCTCCCCTATTACGGCTATGCCCGTGCCGATCGCAAAACCGCGGGTCGCGAGTCTATTACCGCTAAGCTGGTGGCTAATCTACTGGCAAAGTCGGGTGCTAGTCGGGTGCTGGCGATGGATCTGCATTCTGCCCAGATTCAAGGCTACTTTGATATTCCCTGTGACCATGTTTATGGCTCTCCTGTTCTCATTAACTATCTGGCGGGCAAACAAATCAGTGACCTGGTCGTGGTCTCTCCTGATGTAGGCGGGGTTGCCCGCGCCCGCGCCTTTGCTAAAAAGTTAGATGATGCGCCCCTGGCTATTATTGACAAGCGTCGACAGGCCCACAATGTGGCCGAGGTGATGAACCTGATCGGTGACATCGAGGGTAAAACCGCCGTCCTGGTAGACGACATGATTGACACCGCTGGCACCATTTGCGAAGGCGGGCGTTTACTCAGAGCCGAAGGCGCAAGACAGGTCTACGCCTGCGCCACCCACGCAGTCTTTTCCCCCCCGGCTATTGAACGACTCGCCAGCGGCATCTTTGAAGAAGTGATTGTCACCAATACCATTCCCATGGTGGAAGATAATCGCTTTCCGCAGTTGACTACGCTCTCGGTAGCCAATCTACTGGGTGAAGCTATCTGGCGCATTCACGAAGAGAGCTCCGTCAGCAGCATGTTTCGTTAAAAAAACGGATAACAATTATGCGGGACCAGATTTAGCTGCCCCGCTCGAATATCTGCGATGGGTATCCAAATAGCGTCATGGGTGTCTTTGCCCTCGATCAAGGTAAACGTTTTCTCAAGTTGATAAAAGCGAGGGTCTACAAAGTCGCAGCGAAACAGCTGAATCAGTTCGTGTCCGGCTTTACCGTGGCAGGTAAAAATATTCTCGAGACAGCCCAGGTAGTGAATATTAGTCAGCTCAGCCTGGATTTCTTCTTGAAATTCTCGCTTGAGGGCGTCCAGGCTGGTTTCGCCAAAGTCAATGCCGCCGCCTAAAAAGCGGTAAAAGTCAGAGCCGTCGGCGGTATCCTGGCCTTTGCTTACAAAGAGATGATGGTCGTGTTCGATGAGCCCCAATGCAATCGGGCGAATGCGAGCTTTGCCCATATTTCTTCCCATCTAAATGCATACGTTTCTAATACATGGCGTTCACAAAATCAGACTGACTATCCTCCGGAATGGGCCAATCTTCATTTTCGCCCCCGATAAACACCCGCGTGATTACCACATAGTCTTGACTAAGCTGATCGAGGGTATTGAGCAACACATCCAGGGCTAGCGCGTCGGTTGTGCCCAGGTCAAACCAACAGCGCGCCCAAAGCCCTTCAAACTGGACTTCTGACATATTGTGCATGACCGCCATCAGGGTGCTATCAGCTTCTTTGACGTCATAGTCTAAATAGGAAAGCTCAAGGCCGGTTTCTTGCACCTGCAAATTTTCGGCATTAAACCCACCTAGCTTGCCTAAAAAGAACCAGGAACTGAAAACTTCTTCAATATATTGCTGCTCTTGAGTGGACGGCACGGTTTCAAACTCTAGCCAAATCCACAGATTAAAGAAATCACACTCTCGAAATTGGATTTCCATTGAGATGTCTACGGGAATGAATGTCAGTTATTCAGCATAGCGGGGGAGGGTAGGTAGTGGGTAGTGGATAAAGTAGGTGGGGGTAAATAGGCAGCTGCCCAATATAGAATGAAAAGACGACTGCCGCTGGCCTTTGAATGCTTTATTTGAAAAACGTCACTTATCATCCCACTGCTAGCCCGCTACCGATTCTAAAAGAGATATCGCTACAGCTGGCACCCAAGACAATGGGGTTGATCGTCGGACCTAGCGGATCGGGAAAAAGTACCTTGTTAGAAATTTTGGCAGGCTTGGCAACGCCTACCTCTGGGGAGCTTTATTGGCGCGATCAGCGGCTTGATCCAGAGTCTTTGCAACAGCTGGCGGGGTTAGTGTTTCAGTTTCCTGAGCGGCATTTTTGTGGACACACGATTTTAGAAGAACTGCGGCTCGGGCATCACGAGCTAGGCTCGGAGCAGCTTTATGAAACCCTCAAGGAAGTTGGGCTGGGCCACCTGTCTTTGCAGGCCCCTCCCCATGCCTTGAGCGGTGGGCAACAGCGGCGTGTCGCTTTGGCAGTGCAGCTAGTGCGACAGCCCTACCTGCTGTTATTAGATGAGCCCACCGCTGGCCTAGATTGGTCTATGCGCCGTCAGCTAGTGGCACTATTAGCCAAGCTCAAAAAAGATTGGAGCCTGCTGGTGGTTTCCCACGATGCCGAAGATTTGGCTGACCTGGCCGATACGTGCTGGACCCTGGATCATGGCCAGCTTGCGTCTGCTGATCCAGAGCAGTTTCGTGGGCAGAGAAGAACGCCACAGGTGGTGATTTAGAGAAAGGCGCATAGCCCAAGGGGCATTCAAGAAAAGCATAAGCCCTGGCGGAGCCATACCCTCAGGGTTATTGCCCGCAGGACTACAAGGGGGAAAGACGAAAGACGCAGGGGGTAGTGAACAGGTAATAGGTAGGATGGGCTAGGCGTCCAATCGAGCAGAGTTCAAAGAGTTCTCATTAATGACCCCCAAAAAAACATCGCTACCGCCCAATTTGACTGTTTGGCAAAAAAGTTTGCGGTGGGCTCCCACCACAGCTCAACAGCAGCAGTTTCAGACACTGTATGAAGGCATTTTGGTCGGCAATCAGCAATTTAATTTGACCCGCATCACTGAGCCAGAGGCGTTTTGGGAAAAGCATTTGTGGGACTCCCTCAGTGGGATTGAGCCCTGGCTCACGGATGAACCGCCGGATTGGCTACCGCAGTATAGCCCCTCGCAATCCCCTCGCATTATCGACATTGGCACAGGGGGGGGGTTTCCAGGTATGCCGGTTGCGATCGCACTTCCAAATAGCCACGTCACCTTCCTCGACTCGACCCGCAAAAAAATCCAGTTTTTAGAAACCCTGGCTCAGCAGCTCTCGTTTCCCAAAACCGCTTTCGTGGCAGATCGCGCCGAAACCGTCGGTCACCATCGCAACCACCGCGGCCGCTACGATATTGCCCTGGTGCGCGCCGTTGGCCCCGCCTCTACCTGCGCCGAATATGCCCTGCCGCTGCTGGACGCAGGAGGTATGGCCGTCCTCTTTCGCGGGCAATGGTCTGACGAAGATAGCCAAACCCTGGAAAAAGCCCTGCCCCCCTTGGGTGCTTCGCTGACAGAAGTGCAAGCCTTTGTCACGCCGCTCACCCAGGGTGTGCGCCATTGCGTTTATCTGCAAAAAACCGGTATGACAGAGATAGCGTATCCGAGGGCGGTGGGGATTCCGGCGAAACAGCCATTGTGAAAAAATCAAGGTTAGGGGTGCGATTAATCGCACCCCTAACCTTGATTTTTAATCGTCATCACCTCGACAATCTTTAATGCCAAATCGCCCGGTAGGCCCAAAATCCGATATAAATCGTCCAAAAATGCCTGCTCTTGGGAGGTTACTGTGCCATCGGTGAGCACCAGATCGGTGGCCACGGCAAAAGCCGTGGGGCCTAGCTCGGTAGGCAGTGATGCCTTGGCAGTCTCGATCAAAACGCTGGGGCCGTGCTGCTGGAGGTGGTTAAGCAGGGTATCTTTCATGCGGTCGAGCATGTCGCCCGAGTGGTTTTTAAACAGCTGCATGCGGCTTAGCAACATGCGCATTTCAGCATTTTCTTGCTCTGAGAGGTAGCCGTCAGCTGCGATCGCAACCAGACAAATCGCGGCAAAGGCTTCAGCTGCACTCAGCGAAATTTTAGAGGTTTCCGTATTTTGGCCGCTAAACACCCTATCAAATAGCCCCATGCTCATTTCCTGGTAATGCTGCCCCTTTATTGTGAGGCATTTGACGACCATAAAAAAATGAAAAGGGAGAGAACTTAAAAGTCCTCTCCCAGGTTACTCCAGCTACAAGTCGGAAGTATCTACAAGGAATCTCGAAACACTAGCCGAAAAAAACAGGGAATTGAAAACTAGAAATGTGGGGTATCTAGAAAGCAGATACACCCTCAAGCCATCTGGCTCAAGCCATCTGACTCATCTCATCTTCGAGCTGCTTGAGCAGCCCCATATTCCCTTGGGAACGGGCCACCTCAATGCGATGCTCCAAAGAACGCCTGATACTATCGTGATGCACCTGAGCCGCTTCCCGAATCAGCTGACGACGCTCTGTCGCCATCGGATTGAGCCCATTCAGTTTATTTTGCAAAGCAGCGAAGACAGACTCGCGGGCAGGCCGTTGAACTTGCTCAACCTGACCAGCGCGATTGGTTTGATAGGACACGCCGCGATAGCTCAGTCCAGCCACCGGCTGAGGAAAAGGCACGTGACGCACATAGCTGACATGGTACGGACGACCGCGATACTGTCCTAAAATATTGCTCTCGGTTACCTCCAGCGTGGGAGGGTTGTGGTCATACTCGACGCCGCGATAAGTGAGTTTCATAGGGGGTTCTCCTCCTGAATTTGGTCCCTTGGGTTTGATTGGAACGCGTTCCTTCGGGATCAAGCCCTACTTCCGTCTCAGCAGCCTCCTCGGACTTAGCATCCAACCGTCTGCGGAGATGAACGGTACAAAGTAGTTTCTGTATTCATTTTTACCGTTTTGATCGAATGTTAGCAACTCATGATGAAATTACTTAGGAAAACTTAAACCCCCCTCTGCTCAGTGCTTTAAGCGGATTAATCCGTCTAAATACTGAGAAAAACTGGCGAAAATCCATACATTTGGCGGAGCTACTGGGCCTTGAGCGACATGATTTGCAACAATTAACAGCAGACCGTTCTAACCCTTCTGCCCCCAGGAAAATGGCCGTGAACACCGACAAACTGAGCTATCCTAGAAAGTGAGACGGAGTTACAAAACTTCACAGCTCTGCCGCAACCTTTCGCTTTTATGAAATGCACGATTAACCGCCGCGCTCAGTTTTCGGCCAGCCATCGCTATTGGCTGCCAGAACTCAGCGAGGCCGAAAACCGAGAAGCCTTCGGGCTGTGTGCCAACGCGCCCGGCCACGGTCACAACTATGTTCTCTATGTCTCGATGGAGGGCGAGTTAGACCAATATGGCATGGTGCTCAACCTGTCGGATGTCAAAAAGGTGATCAAACAAGAGGTCACCAGTCAGCTCGACTTTGGGTATCTCAACGACGTGTGGCCCGAGTTTCAAAAAACGCTCCCCACCACCGAAAATATCGCCCATGCCATCTGGCATCGCCTGGCACCACACTTGCCGATCACAAATATCCAACTCTTTGAACACCCCGAACTCTGGGCCGACTACACAGGACACGGTATGGAAGCTTATCTAACTATCTCAACCCATTTCAGCGCGGCCCATCGACTGGCGCTGCCCGACCTCAGCCTCGAAAAAAACACCGAAATTTATGGCCTCTGCGCTCGCCCCAACGGCCATGGCCATAACTATCATTTAGAGGTCACCATCAAGGGCGAAATGGACCCGCGCACGGGCATGATTGCAGACCTGGTGGCTTTTCAAGATGCGGTCGAGACCCATGTGGTAAAGCCCTTTGATCACACCTTCTTAAACAAAGACATCCCCTATTTTGCTGAGGTAGTGCCCACCGCAGAGAATATCGCTGTGCGAATCCGCGAGCTGCTGCGGGAGCCGATTAGGGGCATTGGCGCGTCGCTGCATAAGGTTAAGCTGATCGAGAGCCCCAATAACTCCGCCGAGGTATATTGTGAAGCCGCCGATAAGATAGCTGGTGTAAAATCAACAGAAACTAGAGATTTGGCAGCTGTTTAGGGGGATTTCTCCGCTGTTCTACGTACAATCACCTAATTTTCTCCGCAAAATGGCGTAGTGGCTCCTGACAAGGCCAACTTTGCTCGTTTAGATAAGTAACAAGGGGCAACAGTAAAACGCTTAGACAACATAACCCGCCGCGATCGCACAGAGGTCACGGCGGGTTTGTCCGTTTAAATCTGCCCTAGATATCCCTTTAGCTCACTGAGCCTCCCTGAAAACAGCTTGAGCGCTCAAAGTCAGCTCAGGCAATATCGACGAAATAATCTGGTCATGCCCTCGAAACTGGCTGGGTTCTCCATACTCGGTTTGAGCGGCTGCCATTGAGTAAATTGAAAGCGTTGCTTGTTTGGGGTAGCCAATGTATCGCATGCCTCCCAAAGCAGCGTAGTCAACAATCCAGTATTCTTTGACGCCGATCACTTCATATTCAGCCAGTTTGGTCAGGTAATCATCCCGCCAATTCGTGGAAACAACTTCAATCACAATCGGCGGAACCTGATAGGCCATTGTCGATCTTGAAGCCCCTTTCATCCGGTTCCACTCGGCGGCATCAAAAACTACGATATCTGCGCGCCGAGCTGTATCTTTGCCATTGCGGGAGCCGACTAAAACCAGTTTGGATCGCTTGGGGATATAGGGTATCCCTTGATCCACACAGTGACGTTTGATGAGATCGCATAAATTATCCGCGACATCTTCATGATCGGCAGTCGGGTCACTCATGGGCATCGGTTCACCCTCAATGAGTTCGTAAAGCGTCTCAGTGCCGTCATCCCAGGCGAGAAAAGTCTCAAGGGCCATGGGAGATGGAGGGGGCACGGAAATTGGAGATTGGGCCATATAAAAATATCTCCCTAAGCTTCTTAAAATCACTAAACGCCATCGCTTCGCTATCCGTAAGGACATCCAAATAGATTGTAGCTATCCGAGATTGAACCGCTGCGCTCCATCGTCATCGGAGCTTGATCAGAATTCAGTCGGAAATCTAGATCTATGGAAAAACCATCTAAACAGGTTTACTGGCTAGCATTGGTATTGCCAACGGTTGGGTTGCTAGGTTACTGGGGGCTGCATTTTGTGTCGTATCCGTCTACGGCTGCGATCGCAAAACAATATCTAGCGGCCATCGAACTAGGCGATACAGCAAAGGCCACCCAACTGGGCACAGCTGACTGCCAAGCCCACATTTTACATCGGGCTAACGAAGATATTGATACCTATGGGGGGACCGAAATTACCAATGTCGAGGTGCAGACCTCATCCGGTCAGGGCAGCAACGACCCAGTGGAATTCGCGGAGATTCACTTTGAATATCGCCGGTATATTGACTCAGTCCCAAAAGCTGGACAGCTCACTATCGTGACTGACTTTGAGCCAATTGGTTTACGGAAGATGATCTGTAGCGACTAGGGGTAAGTTGTCCCCAAGCAGCTTAATCCAGTCCCAACTCGCGTTTAAGGATTTCGATGGATTTTTCGCCGATGTAGTTTTCGCAGTAGAGGATCTTGGGCGGGCGAATGATATCCTCGCGGGCGGCGAGGAGGGCTTCTTTGATGGCGGGGTAGCTGGCTTTATCGAGGGCAGCGATAGTCTGGGCGCTGCGCACCACGGCGTTGAGCTTTTGATGATCGTCGGTTTGGGCGGTCATCACCAAGATTTCATCCCCGCGCAGGCTGTAGGCCAGCACCTCAGCGGCGCGCAAAATGCCAGAACTGAGGCTGACCAAGCCCAGGCAGGTGTCTTTAGGCAGGTCTTTGAGCTGGCCTAGCTCTTGAGCATAGTCATAAATGTCGATGGGAATGACCCGCACCGATTTGGGGGCGGCGATGGCTTCAGCTTCGTTAATAAAGTAGCGACTGGTGACGACGGTGCCAGAGCGAGTTTGGGAGAGCACATCCTCAAGCCCTTCAAGGGGGACGAGCTGCACGGGAATATGTAAGGCCTGTTCTAGCTCGCGCACCATCAGTTCCCCAGCGCCAATATCCTGGCGGGGGGTGGTGACTAGCACTCGGGCGCTACAGCGCAGCCGCCAGTCAATCTCGGCTAAAAAGAGTTCGCGGGCCTGGTGCAGCGAGCAGCCCTGCCTGAGCAAATCATCAAGGCTGTTTTCAACCAGCTCCTGGGCTTTGGGAAATTGCTCCAATAGGGGCGATCGCGGTTTGGCGATTTCGACACTGCCCTGGGTGCGCACATAAATGCCTGAGCCCGGTTGAGCCTCCACCACCCCAGCTTCCTCAAGCTGGCGGTAGACCTTGCTGATGGTGTTGCGATGCAGCCCGGTCTGCATGGCCAGCTGGCGGGTGCTGGGCAGCCGGTAGCCAGGTGGATATTGCCGCGATGCGATCGCAAACCAAATCTGATCGTAAAGCTGTGTAGACGCTGGGATTTCGCTGTCGGTTTGAATGTGAAACTGAACCACGGGAATGCCCTCGCTAAACGCTGCCTGATGATGGTGTGTGGGATATCTATTCTCTATATAGAAGGGTAATAGGGAATGACTATTTCGTGTGTGCCAATCATCATTTAAGTGGCATAGGTAACTGGCCCTATCACGCTAAAACCTTACCAATTCAGCTTTTCACTTAAAAAATCGCAGAAGAAAATTTTTGTGACACTTGAGAATAAAGGAAGGCAGGGTAAGTGGGGGTATCCCCCCAGAGTCAATATAGGGTGCAGGTTTTCAGGGGAAAGGCTGTGCCAATGCACGGGGACAATCACCCTCACCAAAACATCTGCCGATGCGACCGCACCCCAACGTCTCTCACCTCCTACAGCGACGCATGGTGGCAGTGTTGGGCAATCTGGAGCAGTTCACCCCAGTACTCAAGCTCGAAGCTTAACGACAATCGATTGAATCGGCCCTTAAGTACTCAACTCAGTTTTATAGTTCATGTTTTGCGGAGTGGCGACATATGGGCTCCGACACTCAGAGGGGAACGGATACTCAACTGTCAATTGTGAGGGGGTGAACCAAAATAGTACAAACAGTGGGGAGCCAATCAAACTTGTTTTTCCTAGGCATTGAACAGGTTAATACAACCTTTCACGATCGCAATCAGTTCATTCAGATCAGAGGACTTGCTTCGATAGACGGTCAGACCTCCCTCCATCTCAAGCAGGTTTCGGACCGTAGATTTTGGCAAAACAGTCAGTAAAATGACCGGAATATGTTGAGTCGCCAAACCTTCTCGGATTCTATAAAAGAACCGAAACCCTCGTTGTCTATCCATCAAGGGTTCCAAAAGGATGAGGTTGGGTGGAACAACAGCTATTTTGTCTAGAGCCTCATGAATATGTTGATAGCCCAGACAGGAGCAGTTGTTAGATTGAAGACTCTTGATTAATAAGTTCTGGGTGCTCAAGCAGTCTCCCAAGATATACACATTGGTCATTATTTAATCTAACTGCTCACTAGGCCCCTTGATTAACAGATGTGAGTAAGCGAGCATGAGTCTCAAAAAAATCACTTTCTAGATTCAGTCTAAGAACCTGCTGTGATTTTTTTGTGACAGGCCTAATCATGCCCCAGTTACCGGTTGAGAATTTCCCGAATTTGTCTCACCCGATTTCGAGCTTCAAAGGGTTTGGCGATCACACCAGCGACGCCTAAATTCTTGAAGCGTTGCTGTTCCCTGAGACGGGCTTTGGCGGCTGATCGGAGGCATTTCAGGTAGGGTTAGGTAGCAAAATTGTAAATGTGGTGCCCTTACCAAACTGCGAGTGGAAAGACAGGTAACCCTGATGATTTTGAGTAATAATCGAGTAGGAAATCGCTAGACCGAGCCCTGTGCCATGTCCTACGGGTTTGGTGGTAAAGAACTGGTCGAAGATTTTTGGCTGAAGGTCTTTGGGTATCCCCAGGCCGCTATCTGCGATATGAATCCGCACTTGCGAGTTGTCAAACGCAGTTGAAATCCGCAAAGTCGGTTTTTCATACCTCAACTGCCCTGAAGGAAAGGTCTCATACTTCTCATCGATGGCATCTATGGCGTTGGCGATCAGATTCATAAACACCTGATTGAGGCTACCCGGATAGCACTCAACTAAAGGTAACTGTCCATAGTCCTTAATGACTTGAATTTCAGGTCGCTTTCCCCTGTCCTTCAGTCGGCTTGTGAGGATCAAGAGGGTGCTATCAAGCCCCTCATGAAGATCGGTTGCCTTGTATTCAGCTTTATCCAGGTGAGAGAAGACCTTCAAAGACTTAACGATCTTCTGAATCCGCTCAGTCCCCATACTCATTGAGCTGAGAAGATTCATAAAGTCTTGCCGGATAAAATCAAGATCAATTTTATCGGCATAGGCAGTGACCGCTGGTGGCGGTGATGTGTAGGTCTCATAAAGCCGGATCAGCTCTAACAAAGACTCGGCGTATTCTTGGGCAGGCTCCAAATTGCCGTAGATAAAGCTGACTGGATTATTAATCTCATGGGCAACGCCTGCCACAAGCTGACCCAGGGCAGCCATTTTCTCTTTTTGAACTAATCTTGTCTGAGTTTTGCGGAGCGCCAGATGAACTTTGATCCGAGCCAGGGCTTCTGTAGGGTCAATGGGTTTAGTAATGTAGTCTACTGCCCCCAGGTTGAGGCCCTTAACCCTATCAACGGTGTCTGATAGCGATGTCATAAACACAATAGGGATATCCTGGGTTTTGGGATCGGCCTTGAGTCGGGCGCAGGTCTCAAACCCATCGATATCGGGCATCATCACATCCAACAAAATCAGGTGGGGCAAAACTCGAGGCACTTTCCTTAGGGCATCCTCACCGCTCTTGGCGATCGAAAGACAATAGTTACAGTCATTCAATAGATCGCACAGAACTTTAATATTGGTGAGGTCGTCATCTACGATGAGGATGGTGTCTTGCTCAGAAAAAGACGTTGAATCAGTCTTCAAGCCCACCTGAGAAGAAATCTGAGAAGCGGAATGATGCATCGGCAAAACTTTCAGGGATTTGAGTTGTCTAATTTTTAATTTGTCAAAATGTCAGATAGAGGAGCTATGTCCCTCAGTATTGGGGGATTCCGAGGGTTTCGATATCTTAGTAAGTACTTGTGTCTAACCTACTTCTGTTGAGTTTAGAACCTATTTGTGACTTTTTTGTGATACTCATTTTGGGGTGACTCAGTATCCTAAATGGTGTGCGCATATCGTCATATAACCACATGGGCCTGAGCTGGAGTCTCCAGTTGGGCGGCACAGCGATTTTGATTGATCTTTGATTGATCAAAGATTGGTGGGAAGATTTTTGAGTGGAGGAGTAAGAATTTATAACCCTCATCTATACGCTTATAGTGACTAATTTCTGTCCGCAATCCCAGCTGCCATCGAGTGTTACGGCTCACATACCGGGCAGTTTGGAAACGGTTACAATTGCCCCGTTGACCCGGGCGACGATAGAAACGGTTACGCAGACGAGGCATTATGGGCCGCGGCAAACTGTCGGCAGCGTTGATAAAACTGTTGGGTATATCGTTCTACGTCATTCCCAATTCGCGCTTCGACGGTGAGCCCATACGGAGATATAAACACAGCTGCGATCGCATTCGTCCGCAGCGCACAGTGGCAACTATTCCAGGCAGCACGATAGGCCGCCGTTTGGAGCAATGCCGATTCAATCGCCTCGGGAAAGATCTTAAAGGCACAGGTTTTGATATTCACCACCGTCATGCCCCAATCAGGAAGGTCACAAACCACGTCGAGGGTACCGGCATAGCCCTGCTCATGGTTGAATACCACTTGATCACAAACCGCAAAGGCAGGCCGATTAATCACCTGATTAATCCACGGGTCGATACAGCTCTTATACCTTTTATAGATGGGACTTAGCAGTGCCGATTTTCTTTTCAGCCGTGTCTTTACATAGGCATCAATTGAGTTTCCTCGCTTACGGGCAGCTATTTTTTTTGGATAAACTGTCGGATTTTTGACCTGATTCATCATCAGGCGACCCCGTCGATCGCCCCGCATTGTGGCCTCTAAAATTGTTGTTACAGAAGCCAACCTTACAGTTCCCGCCTCAGTTGGAATCGAATACCAGCGAACCATCGGTTTATCCCTGAATAAATTATCTGAAGAAAGCACTGCCAAA
>JBCCRZ010000035.1:0-18809 GCA_039200855.1 Cyanobacteria bacterium P01_D01_bin.44
GGACGGCGGGCTCAGCTGACGGAGGCTGGTCACTTATTGCTGGAATATGGCGATCGCATCTTGAGCCTTTGTCAAGAAACCTGTCGTGCCATCGAAGATTTGCAAAACCTCCAGGGCGGCACCCTGATTGTCGGCGCAAGCCAGACCACGGGCACCTATCTGTTACCTCGGATGATTGGTCTGTTTCGAAAGCGCTATCCCGAAGTCGCCGTCCAGCTCCATGTGCATTCAACCCGACGCACCTCTTGGAGTGTCGCCAATGGCCAGATTGACCTGGCTATCATCGGTGGAGAGGTGCCCCCTGAGTTGCAAGAGTCCCTTGAGATTATTCCCTACGCAGAGGATGAGCTGGCGCTGATTATGCCGGTGTTTCATCCCCTTGCCAATAATGAGGCGATCAATCGCGAAGATCTTTACAAGCTAAAATTTATCTCCCTTGACTCCCAGTCCACCATTCGCAAGGTGATCGATCAGGTGCTCACCCGAGGCGGCATCGAGACGCGGCGTCTGCGCATTGAAATGGAACTCAACTCGATCGAGGCGATTAAAAATGCAGTGCAGTCAGGCCTGGGGGTGGCGTTTGTTTCGGTTTCTGCCATTGAGAAAGAACTCCAAATGGGGGTTTTGCATCGGGCCAAAATTGACTCGGTGGTGGTTAAACGGATGCTATCGGTGATCTTTAACCCCAATCGCTATCGCTCTACCGCCGCAGAGTCGTTTACCCGAGAAATTTTGCCCCAATTTACCAATCGAGAAATACAATTGAGTAAAGAAAATCGCCGCAAAAACGGCGCTTCTGGTGAGCGTGTTGTAGCCAGTGATAAATCTGCTGCGACCGAATCTTCAGCTGAGCTGAGCACCTAAACCCCGCTGCACCTATGCAACTGTATTGCACTCGACCAAGCTGCCCACGCCCCCTCAATTACTGTGCAGATTTGGATGACCGTGCAACCCTGAGAGCTGCCAAGCAAAAGTACTGCACCGCCTGTGGCATGCCGCTAATCCTGCGGGGGCGATATTTGCCCGAAAAGCTTTTGGGGCAGGGTGGTTTTGGCACGGCTTTTTATGCCCGCGATCGCGACACGCCCACCCTGAGGCCCTGCGTGGTGAAGTTATTTCAACCCCCGGCTAACCTCACGGCAGAGCAGCTACAGGTTGCTCAAACTCTATTTAATCGAGAAGCCGAAGTCCTGGAAAACCTGGGCAACCAGCATCCGCTCATTCCTGATTTATATGCCTTTTTTCCGCTGGTGTTGCCGAGTCGTCAAACCGCAGGCATTGAGGAGTTTTTCTATTTAGTCCAAGAATTTATCGACGGGGAAGATTTAGAGCAGATTTTAGACCGCCGAGGCCCGCTCCCCGAAAAAACCGTCAAGGCGATCCTGGTTTCACTACTAGAGGTATTGGATTTTGTCCACGGGCATAACCATATCCATCGAGATATCAAACCGTCAAATATTATGCATGCCAGCAATGGCAAGCTTTACCTGCTAGATTTTGGGGCGGTCAAGCAAGTCACTGGCGGCGGCGGTGGGCAGTCAACCGGGATTTATACCACCGGCTACGCCCCCCCCGAGCTGATGCGCGGCGGAGCCGTGCGCCCGTCGTCTGATCTGTATTCCCTGGCGGTCACCTGCATCGTGTTGCTAACCGGCAAGCCCCCCACAGAGCTGTTTGACAGCAATCGGAACTGCTGGCAGTGGCAATCGCTGATATCTCTCCAAGATGGGGCGTTTGCCAAGATTCTTGACCGCATGTTGCAAGATACCCCCAGTCAGCGCTACAAATCTACCCAGGAGGTTTTGCTTGCGCTTAAACAAGGCTTGAAAGGGCAAAAGACCACAGGTTTGCTCACACGTCCGGGACGGGGGGCCGGTGAATCTCAGAAGAATGGGCCACCTGGCACTGTGCTTCAAAGCGGCAGCAATCCGCCACCGCCCCTACCAGTGTCTTCTGTAACGTCGCCTCCTGTGCCACCGGCCCAGCCGCCGCCGATGCCGTCTCACCCCGTACAGTCACCGCCAGCTCAGCCGCCAGTACAGTCGCCAGTGCGCCCAGCTAGTCCCCTGGTGTGGCTCAGACCCCTGCCCGAGTTTTTGGGCGGGGCTGCTTTTACCGGGTTCGAAGCGGGGCTGCTGGCGATTGCAACGGCCAGTTTTTTAGGCACCACCTGGCTGGGTAGCGGCCTTTGGCTAGCATTGTTGGGGGGGCTGATCCTGCTCCAGGTTAAACGGGTTTTAGAACGCGTCGACCTGGTTTTAGTGGCCGGCGGGACGCTGGCTGCGGTGTTATTTTTATCGCCCTTACGCAGCAGTATTTTGGTTCTTACTGGCGGGAATCCACTGCTAGGGGTGGTGGTGGTTGCCGTGATGGCAGGGCTGGGGATGGTTGCGATCGCGCTCTTGTTTCGCCTGATATATCGTCTGATCGCTCAGTTCTTATAATCGGTATATCCCTGTCATCCGTTGCCCGGCGCAACCCTACCCCATGAGCCAGTCTAAAAATGAAATCCCAGCGCTGGTGGCGGCCCTCGGCATCACCGCTGCCGTGATTGGGGGCGCGATTTGGTGGCTCAAAGATAGTTCCATTTTTGGAGGAAGTGGGCCATCGTCCGGACCCGCTACCCAAACAAATCCCCAGACCAATCCCCAGATAAATACTCAGCCAAATAACCCACCCCGCGCTGGGCAAACAAACCTGAGCACCTTTGCAGAGGTGCCCAACGTCCCCAGCGGTCAGTTTGAATATGGTGGTAGCACCACCTGGGCCCCGGTTCGAGGCGCAGTGGACCCCCTTATCCAGCAGGCACTGCCCAACTTTAACCTCATCTATAAAGATGCGCCGTCCCAGGCACCGGGCTCTAGCGTCGGCATTCAAATGCTGATTCAGGGCGAACTTGACTTTGCCCAGTCATCGCGCCCGCTGAACTCGAGTGAACAGCAGCAAGCCCAGCAACAGGGGCTGACTTTGCAAGAAACCCCGGTAGCGATTGAGGCGGTTGCGATCGCGACCCATCCCAAGCTCTCTATTCCTGGCCTGACCTTGGAACAGCTCAAAAATATCTACACTGGCCAGCTCACCAACTGGAACCAAGTGGGCGGACCTAATCTGACAATCGTTCCCACCGCACGGGGAGATGTCGGAGGCACCGTCCAGTTTTTTCAAGAATCTGTGCTGGAGGGTCAAGCATTTACTACCTCAGTTCAGACACTCCCCAGCACTACGGCAGCTTTGCGATTTGTCGGTGATACCCCTGGCTCAATATACTTTGCCTCGGCCCCCGAAGTCGTAGGCCAGTGCACCGTTGCCCCAGTCCCGATCGGCACCTCTCAGCAGCAGCTCGTGCCCCCCTACCAAGAACCCTACGTCCCCCCTGCGGACTGCCCAACGCGTCGCAATCAGCTCAATCTCAACGCCTTTCAAGGCAAAAACTATCCCTTGACGCGCCCGCTATACGTGGTTAGCAACAGCAATCCACAAAGTGAGCAAGCGGGGCTCGCTTACACCCGACTTTTACAAACCGAGGAAGGTCAACGCCTGCTTAAGCAGGCTGGATTTGTCCCACTTCCTTAAGAGAAATTGGGTAATGGGTAGTGGGTGGTGGGTAAAGTTGATTGGGCTGAATCCTTCACCCAACTCTCTCTACTCTCCACCCTCTACCTCTCCATCATCTGATTTTCACCGCTGGCGATGCAGTCAGTCGGCCTCACCCCTGCTGTTTAAGCAAGCCATCTTTGTGGGGCAAACAGATCAGGTTTTCACTATGACTTTGAATTAACCCGCGCTGGCGAAGCTTGCCCATTAAGCGCGTTACGGTCACCCGAGTAGAGCCAATAGCACTGCCAATCTGAGCATGGGTCAGAGGGAAAGGCAAATAATAGCCGCTCTCACAGGGTTCCCCATACTCGTCAATCAACAGAGTCAAAAAACCCAGCAATCGATCAATTGTTCGCCGCTGCCCTAGGGTGCTAAGCCACAGTAACTTGCGCTGGTGCTGTCCGCGAAAGGCGTCTAGGACCTCTCGACGAAAATGGGGCCAGGTATCGAGATCGTTCCAGTAGAGCCAGATGATGGTGGTCTGGTCGACGTGGGCAAAACTTTGTAGAGAAAACGGAGATTGGGCCACAATCTCAAAAGGCTGGCCTGCGCCCACAAAGCCTAAAAAAGCTTCTTCGGCAGCCACGAGCGGTACCCGTGAGGTCGACCCCTTTTGTTTTAAGGTGGCACTGACCTGGGCATTGCCCACCAGCCGGACCGCACCCCGCTGCACTAAGTACAGCAAACCAGGGCGGGTGGGAATCTTTTCGTCTTTATTGAACGTACGACAGCGATAGTGCTCCTGCGCCCAGTCTGAGATGCGTTGCCACACCACAAATGGCCGAGTGTCATCCGTCTGAGTAGATGAAGGCATGTTGGAAACACTGGGGGTTGGTTTGATTACAGATAATGTCATCTAACTAAGGTCGAGTCATAGATTTCCTTGGAGAAGCAAGCTAGTGGAGCCCAGAGTCCCATTGACTTCAAAGATCAGCCTGGGGAACCCTGACACTCGATACTCCCTGATGGTGGTAGTGGGTATTGGGGACGTTGGTATTGAAGGGGAACAGTGGGGAAGACCTACCAGGGGTATTAGCAGACTGTCAACCGTGAAACCACTATCCGATAAATGCAACAAATGTTGCCAGTAGATTAATACATCTTGCTGATTTTTTTTCAGCTAAATTGGCTTCTTTACGCGTCCTTCAGCATTCTTTAAAGAAGGAAGAATAAAACCTAATACGAGGGTCTCAGTGATTTAACTGAGCCCGTTTATAAAATGAACCCAAGAGCCTAGACAAATATGACACATTTTTCGTTGAAACGAACACTGGCTCAGTATTTAAATCGGGCAATATGCCCTAAAAATCATGCTGTTGACGGTAACTTCATTGATCTTTCATGTAAGAACCCCGATATAGGGGCCTCCCTGTTAAGAATCGGTAAATCTTTATATATTTGTCATCAGGATATTCCCCTAAAAAAAATCAATCATCTGGAAAATGTCGTTTATACCTCCGCAATTGCCCGGAAATTACAGGCTGAAATAAGGCTATCGATGGATGAGATCGCGGAGGCTCTGCTCTGTGTAATTAAATTTGCCCAGGCTGAAATGTCCGTAAGCTCATACAGCCTCAATGTTTCTGATTGTTCATGGCTGATGTCTGCCTTTGAGATCACCCATCAGCCATCGGGCTGGCTCCAATTTTCTCTCTCAACCGCGGGCCTTGATCGATGGTTACAACAGGTCAACCAGTGTGGGCTAACTTGCCAACCCGATTATCCTGCTAGCGGCTATCCTCATCAAAACCCTCTCAGCCAGTCTCCCGAACTCAATCCTCGAACGATCTGGCAGATTCAATATATCTATAGTTGCTGCTGTACCCTGCTACGACGCGCAGCGGTTCATCAAATTATCAAATTTTGTGCAACTGAGCCTGTCTGCTCAGAGACCACCCCTTGTGCAGCTGAGATCCCCGTTGATCGGTATCGCTTAGTCACCGCCGATAGTTTGGGTGACTTGACCCAGTGTGACCCCAGCACCCAACAACTTATTCACACCCTGATTGACACCACTGATAAGTGGGCGCAAGAAGCGCCGCTCTCCGCTCTGCGCCGGGTGAAATTAGCGATTGCGGTGGCCGCTGCGTTTGATCAGTTTTACCGGGCCAACCCGCCCTGGGGGCTCAAGCTTAAACAGCAACGACAGTGGTACGTTCTGGTGCGCGCTGTCCAGGTGATTTTGCAACGGCTTGTCCTGGGAGCTTTCGGTACCCTCGTGGAGCAATTGTAAAAAAAATAGGCGGGAAGGGTGACAAAATCATGCAAATAGCTTATTGTGTGAATGTGTGTGAGGAGCGAACCAGTAAGGGCACCGAGACGAAACACGGCCAGTCGTCGGTGCCCTTTCTGATTTTAAATTTTTGAACGCAAAAACCTCTGAACACACTCCATTTGAGCAGACGCTTCATTACCTGCCCAGCTTTTGCCGTCCTATCTCTCCAGCCGCCTAACCGACCCACTTATCAACCTTCCGTGGTAGCCTGTGGGCTATGAATGAGGGAGAACGCCAGCGGCAGGTGAGTTATCGCCTGCTTTTAATGACATTGTGGACAGCTTTGCTGGTCCTGGCAATTGAGGCAACCGCAGGCTGGGTCAATCATTCTTTATGCTTATTGGCAGAGGCTTTGCACACGCTGATTGATGTTTTTAGCATCACTCTGGGTTTGGTGGCAGTGGCCTCACCCCGTCGCGCCCTGGGCAGAGAAATTTGGGGCCATGGACGAGGGGAAGCTGGCGGTGCTTTGCTGCTATCGGCCATCCTCGGGTTTGCCGGGCTCAATCTATTGATTATTGCCGTGCGGCAGTTTGAGGGGTCTCTCCAGGGCGAGGAGTTAGCGTTTCAGGTGGTGATGACGATGCCGCTGATTCAGCTGATGTCGGCCATGGTGGCGATTACGCTGACGCTGTCCCTGGTGACTGCTTATCAAGGGCGTTTTTTGGGGAGTTTGGCTCTAAAACTCAGCACCCAGCACATGTTGCGAGACGTTTGGCTAAGCCTTGTCTTGTTGGTGGGGTTAGTGGGGATTTGGCGCGGCCATCGTTGGATTGATCCGCTGTTTGCGATCGCACTCGTCATCCTCAGCGTCAACAGCTTTTGGCATGTGGTCAATACCCAACTGCCCATGCTGCTACGCCCCACTGCCATTGCCCCTGAGGCCATCGCCCAGATCGTCACCCAGGTTGAGGGCGTGACCCGCTGCACCCGGATTTTGTCTCGGGGCATGGTGGGTCGTCAGGTCTGGATTGAGCTGCACCTGGCCCTGCACCCTGAGTTTATGAGCCTGTCTCGCTCCATTGGCGAACAGGTCGAAAATGCCCTTCGCAGTCAATACGGCCCGGTGCGCACCCAAATTTGGGTGGAGCAAGCCTATACCGCCTCGCTGCCCAGCCTAAATGATCCTTTCTCCACCGACCCCTCTAAGGGCAGTTGGGGCATTTGAGTCATCTGGCAGGTAGGAAAATTTTCAAGATAGCCAGCCAGTCCGCGAAGGCGGACTTTGCACCTGTAGGGGCGGTTTCCAACCGCCTGCTTCTAAATTAGTTAAGCCCGCATCGGTCCCAAATATTGGGTCAGGTAGGGCGAAAATACCTCATAAATGAGCGTCAACGGTTTGCCGTGGTGCCAGAACAGATAGTGACGGCCCCAAAAAGGGCCTTTTTGCCCAAAGGCTTGGGCGAGGGGCTCAGAGTATCCGTAGTAAACGCCCTGGATGTCACGATAAAGCTCGGTGCGCAACTGAGCCAGGCTCGCCCAGATCGGTAACGAGCGATTCTTCAGGTATTCATCCACATGACTGGCTTCCCACCAGGAGGTGGCGTAGGCCAGACGCTGGCCTGAGCCCGTGCGCAGCCAGACCTGACGCCGTAGTCTGGGACCGGGTACGCGCTCAATGAGAGCAGGGGCGCGATCGCAATCCATGCCAATGGGAGACATATCAATCACATCTACCTCCGTAGGCTCCCGCGTGAGCAAGTGCAAATGCCGTGTGGGTGAACCGTCACCCAGCATTAAGATCTGCCAGGCAGGGGACAGCTGATCGTGGGGTAAACCCTGCTTTACGACAGTTTCGTCCCCTTGCCACAGCACCTCTAGGCGATGCCATTCATTGCGATTATCAGAAGGCTGAGCGGAGGAAGCTGCAACGTGCCCAGACTCAACGGCGGATGTAAAGGTAGAAGTCAAAATTAGTTACAAAAATTTATTTTTCTCAGCACCTTTATCATAGTGTGTCTGGCTGAGAAATGCGGATGGCGAGACTCGAACTCGCAAGGCGTAAGCCACACGCCCCTCAAGCGTGCGTGTCTACCAATTCCACCACATCCGCAGGGGTATTTGACGCCCCACAAACCCTGATCAATCTCAGGGAGTCTTGTGCAAAGCGTCAGTTTTTAACAATAAAGCATAAAGGTACTTTTTTGTGAGAGATTTTCTTTAAGGCGATCCGCGAGTCTAAGCGGTGGGACCCCTCCGGCGTGGTACGATCAGCTTCCGATACATCATTAAATATTCCTGTTTACTGGCTGGCTACGCGATGCGCTTTTCAAAAATCTTGATTGCTAACCGAGGAGAAATTGCGCTGCGGATTCTTCGCACTTGCGAAGAGATGAGAATTGCCACCGTTGCCGTCCACTCAACTGTTGATCAACAAGCCTTACACGTGCAGCTGGCCGATGAAGCCGTCTGCATCGGAGAAGCCCCTAGCAGTAAGAGCTATCTCAATATCCCGAATATCATCGCCGCCGCCCTCACCCGCGGAGCCAGCGCCATCCACCCAGGCTACGGTTTTCTGGCTGAGAATGCCCGCTTTGCTGAAATCTGCGCCGATCACAACCTGATTTTTATTGGCCCCTCCCCCGCTGCGATCCGGGCGATGGGCGACAAATCAACCGCCAAAGCCACTATGCAGCGGGTGGGCGTCCCCACGATTCCCGGCAGCAAGGGGCTGCTCACCAGTGAGCAAGAAGCTAAGCGCCTTGCCGCCGAGATTGGCTATCCGGTGATTATCAAGGCCACCGCGGGCGGAGGGGGGCGCGGCATGCGGCTGGTGCGCGAAGAAAGCGAGATCAGTAAAATGTTTTTGGCCGCCCAGGGCGAAGCAGAAGCCGCCTTTGGCAACCCTGGCATCTACCTCGAAAAATTTGTCGAAAATCCCCGCCACATTGAGTTTCAGATTTTGGCCGATAGCTTTGGCAACGTGGTACATCTGGGTGAGCGTGACTGCTCAATCCAGCGGCGTCACCAAAAGCTCTTAGAAGAAGCTCCCAGCCCCGCCCTCAGCTCAGAACTTCGGAAAAAGATGGGGGAAGCCGCCGTTCGAGCTGCGAAGTCCATCAATTATGTCGGTGCTGGCACCGTCGAATTTTTGGTCGATAGCCACAGCAACTTCTATTTTATGGAGATGAATACTCGGATTCAGGTAGAGCATCCAGTGACCGAGATGATCACCGGCATTGATCTGATTGCCGAGCAACTTCGCATTGCCCAGGGCGATAAGATATCGCTCCGTCAAGACGATATTTCCCTGCGGGGGCATGCCATCGAATGCCGTATTAATGCAGAGGATCCAGACCATAACTTTCGCCCCAACCCAGGTCGAATTAGCGGCTATCTCCCCCCCGGGGGCATGGGCGTCCGCATGGACTCCCATGTGTATACCGACTATGAAATTCCGCCCTATTACGACTCTTTGATTGGCAAGCTGATTGTGTGGGGACCCAACCGCGGTACCGCTATCCGCCGGATGAAGCGTGCCCTGCGGGAGTGTGCTATTACCGGGTTGCCGACCACCATTGCATTCCATCAAAAAGTGTTAGAACGCCCAGAGTTTCTAAAGGGCGAAGTCTATACAAATTTTGTGAATCAGATGATGGGCTGATTTGATTTTGGATTTTGGATTGGCGATTTTGGATTGATTTTGTCCAGGCCCTGATTAGGCAAGCACCTGGTTTATCCGGGACACTCTAACCAAAATCCAAAATCCCCCTATTCGGAGCACCCTAACCAAAATCCAAAATCCAAAATTCCTCACCCCAGCATCTTCAATAGCCCCTGCTGCCCGACCAGCATTTCGCGGAGTAGGCTGACGATACCCACCCAGATAATCGGCGAGATATCGACCCCTCCAAAGGGCGGGATCACTTTGCGAACGGGGATAAGAAGGGGCTCAGTGGGCCAGTAGACCAGTGCAAACGGAAAAGCCTTGAGATCGGCTTGGGGATACCAGGTCAGTACGATCCGAAAGATGAACAGCAGGGTCATCACAGCCAGGAGTAGGCCGATTCCCAAACTTGTAATTGCAACGCCAGTCATGATTGATTTTGAAGCCTATACCTTACTTAATACAAGTTTAAGCCTTTCTCAACCTTGCCACGGCGTTTCTTCTCAATTGCCAACCTCTGCCGATGGCCCCTCCCCATTAAGCACAGACTTGATTAACCATCACTTTTAACCCCTTCGCCCGATAGCCCTGCGGGCATGGCTTAAGCTAAGACTTACGCTTTTCTTGAATGCCCCTTGGGCTATGCGCCCTTTCCTTAAGCCTTTTCAAGCTGTCCTCAGATCTATAAGATAAGTAACTAAGCACTAATAAATTTTTGAGCGGAGCCATGACACCATCACTGTCCAATTTTTTGCTTAGCCTGGTTGCCGGTGCGGCGATTGTCGTTATTCCTGTGACCGTTGCGCTGGTCTTCATCAGCCAGAGCGACAAAATTCAGCGGCGCTCACGATAAAACTCGGCGCTCATAGGTTGAAAAGTCTCCTATACTGTGAAGACTAAAATGAATCAGGGGCCTTACCGGAGTATGGCCCCTGTATCTTGTATCGATTGGCAGATAGTCCAGTCTCCCCCGGTCACATTCGGATAAGACCAAGGCTAGAATAGAGGTGCCAGACGGAGACCCGCAATGGTAAATGTAGGATTTTCATTCGCAAGCTTGCTCGGGATTGTGTTTGCAATCGGCGGCGCAGGGCTTTATTTCTTAAGGCAGTTTCGCCCCAACTTGGCCCGAGACTACGACGTATTTTTTGCGGCGGTGGGTTTGAGTACCGGGATTATTCTGTTTTTCTTTGGTTGGCAGCTGGAGCCGGTCCATCAAATCAATACGCTGCTGCTGACCTGCACCGTATTTTTCTTTGCCTACGAGAGCATTCGTCTGCGAGGCATTGCGGTTGAGCAAGCCAAGCGTCGGACCCCTGTGGTCGATGATGAGCGCCCGGTTAGCCGGGTTTATCGAGCTGAGCTAGATGATTGGGAGCAAATGAACGATCGCTCTCGGCGGCAGCGGATTCCGTCTTCGCGGGATCGCTATGAGGATGATTACGATCGCTATCAGGCGCGCCCACCCTACGAAGATCGCCGTCAGCCCGCTGGTCGACTACAGCCCAGCGACTCGGGTCGCCGTAAGCGCCCCCCTGCCGATCGTCGATATGATGAGGGGCCTACCCGAGATTCCCGAGACGTTGAGCCGCCTCGTCGTCGCCCCCCTGAGGGAGATGACAGACGCCCTCGCACCGGGGATGGGCCACCTCCCAGGCGGCGCGATCGCACCCTCAACGTCCGTCCCTACAGTGAGCGCCCAGATGCAGGAAAGCGACCCGATGGCCCTCAGGATGGTGGCTATGTGAACTACCGTCCGGTTGATAAGCCGCCGGGTGCTCCGATCGATGAGCCCCAGGACTATGGCAACAACTATTAGCTGTCTCTAAAATCTTAGTCTTAGAGCAAATCCCAGGGTTCTTCAAGAGCGCTGGGATTTTTGTTAAGGCGGCTATGCGATCGCACGCACCGCCAACCGAGTCTCCGCCGGTTCCCTAAAATTTTTCAAGATAGTCAGGACCTGCTTGAGTCGTTTGAGATTGCCCTGCCGTTTGAGGACACGAGCTGCGGTCTCTAAGTCAGCCATGGCCTGCTGACGATTGCCCAGCTTTTGGTAGACTGCGCCTCGGTGGCAGTAGGGAAAGGCCAGCTGGGGGCAGTGCTTAATGACGCGATTAAAGTCACTGAGGGCGCGGGATAAATCACCCAGGTGTTGCATGGCCTGAGCCCGATAAAAGTAGGGAATGATGCTCTCTGGATTCAGGCGCAGGGCCTCGGTGAGATCGATGATTGCGCCGGGGTGATCGCCCTGCTCCAGACGCAGCACCCCCCGATTGCAGTAAGTCGTCCAGGACAGACGATTGAGTAAGATGGCCTGATTCAGGTCGGCGATGGCTTTATCGTTTTCGCCCAGATCAGCCCAGGCTAGACTGCGATAGTCGTAGGCAGCGGCCTGGGTCGGGTCAATATCTAGAACGTGGGTGTAATCGGCAATCGCCCCTGGCTGGTCGCGCAGATCGTAGCGGGTGAGGCCGCGATTAAAGAAAGCAGCGGTATCTCGATCTGCTATGGTGGGCTGGTCAAATCGCTGGATCAGGGCATCAACGGTGTCGCGGTGGGTGGTCTGCAACCGCAGCTTGAGTTTAGGAAACAGACTGCTTTGGGTGGTTAGAGATTGGACTCCCAGGACGGCAAAAGTGCGATCGCATACCAAAAAATTCTCTTGGGTGCCCAATACCTTGAACTTAAACAGGTCGGGGTAGTCTTGCTTGAGGGGCAAGAGCTGCTCTAGGGCTGTCTTGAGCTGCTGCCGCTGCTGAGAGTCTTGCCCCCAGCGCTGATAAATACTGCGCAGCAGCTGGCCGGGCTGGTCAGTCTCCAGGTGGCACCAACCGATGTCAAGCTGACAGTTGCGAGCCAAAAGCTGACGAAACCGATCGAGCAGATCGGCATCTAGCTCAATATCATCCGCCCACGGCCAAACCAACAAGAGCCGATGTTTAGCCTGCAATAGGGCCTGTTCTAACACCTTACGGCTGCTAGTTTTACTCGGCTTAGTGCCAGGCTCCCGCCAGGGCAAAAGGTTAGAGGGGACCTCCGATAACCCAGACGGGTCAGACTCAGACAGGCCAGCGGCAGAGCCAGCAGCAGGCAAATCGACCAGCCACTGAGCTTCGCCCCCCAGATTTACTGCGTGGGGCGTCTGATTCAGCCAGCCCTCCATGGAGTGGTGAACGTTCTCAATCTGCTCGGTCGTCTTGTCTAATCGCGCTTGGAACTGCTCAATCTGTGCCTGCACCGCCGCCCCATCCAAGACCGCCAGCACATTATCAGGTGCGGGGCCAGTTGCCTCGGTCTCAACCCGCTGCCGCAGCTGACGATGCTGCTCCCGCAGGGTCTGAAAATGTTCGGCGAGATCCAAAAATTCGGGCCGGGGCACCATGTCTGCCACGGCTTTCATCAGCTCTTTGACCTCCTCTTTGAGTAGGGAGGCGTTGCCCTGCATCGGCAACTTACGCAAGGTTTGCTCAACATGCTGAAAACGCGACTGGAGGTCACCATAGCTGCGCTTACTCTCACGCCTAAAGGCTTCTAAGTTGACCCGAAGCTGCATGGTTTCAGTTTTGAGCTGTGCGATCTCAACCTCGTTTGCCTCGATGCGGGCTCGACCCGACAGCTTCTCTAGATCCCCCTGGAGGCTATTCAGGTTGCTACAGAGGTAGGTGTATTGATCCTGGAGCTGCACCACATCCTGATAGATTAGACTCAAATCAGGCACATCAATTTCATCGATTTGCTGCTCAAGCTGCTGTTGAGTTTGCGCCAGAGCTTTAGAAAACTGAGCCAGGGTCTGTTCCCGGTGGACCGCCATTGATTGCTGGATGCCGTTGACCAGTTCAGCAGTGGGTAGCTGGTCAACGACATCTTGAAGCTGATGCAGCGCTTGCTCCAACTGTTGCGATCTGGTGTTTTGGCGAGAACGTCCTTGCCCCAGCTGCTGCTCCAGGCGTTGTCGGTTGACCAGACCAATCGCCGCCAGCGCCGACAGGGGGGCTGAGGCAAAGATCAGTTGCTGGGTCGCAATCGAGGCGATGGTCCCGGCACCGGTTCCAAATAACAAGGCGTATTCAGTTAGATCGAGCCAACGGGGATGCTTCACGGCGGATACTCAAATGCTTATTTTTGTCTTCATGTAAATAAAGACATATCAGGACTATCCGCGATAAAGTTTGGTAACTTAAATCACTTGCCTGACTCTGTAGTTGAGACCCCGGTGAGATCACCGCGCTGACTAAAACATTTGCTGAATAGGCTTTTAACGGAAAAGATCGAATATTTCCACAGTGTACGTACTGAAGACCAGTCGCAATTTAAAGCACGCGTAGGATGAAAGGGTATCGGTAAACACCGTTAGGATCGCGAAACGCCGCCAGGATTGCCACAACAGGCATCACCAATTGCACAATACCCAATAGCACCAGCAGCGGTAAACCGATGAGCACCCACGCCAGTATTCCGAAGATGATGCTGTAGACCCAAATATTGAGGTGAAAGTTTAGCGCTTCTTTAGCGTTGTCTTTAACCACCGGATCATCTGAAATTAGCCAGATTACAAAGGGCACCCCCGCCGAAAAAATCAGCTGACTTAAAAAGATAGATCCGTGGGAGACGGCAGAAAATATTTTTCGCTTGTCTTGATCAAAAGTTGTTTGTTCCATTAAAAAGCCTCAGTTTGCTGAGCTACATATTTTCATGGGGCATCGCTTGGGTACCCTGCTAGGTCTTTATAGTATCGAGAGATGATTGATTACGGATCCTGCTGCAGTTAGGGAAACCCGTAGGCGGTTGGTGCGGATGGATAGGGTGGTGGGTGGTGAGTAGTGGGTAGTGGGTAAAACCGGGAACCGATTAAACTATGTAAAGCAGTTATGGATAGGGTTTTACCATGGAAATCAAGCGTCTGGGGCATGTCGCCATTTGTGTAGAGGATATTGCCGCCGCTGCCCAGTTTTATCAAAACTTGGGCCTAAAGCTGGTGTGGCAAGACGCTGACTGGGCCTATCTAAAAGCGGGCAAAGATGGACTGGCGCTGTTGAGCCCTGCCTACGATCAGGCCGGCCCTCACTTTGGGTTTGTATTTTGCGATCGCGCCGAGGTTGACGCCGCCTACAATCGCCTCAAAGGCGAAGGCATTCACCTCACGGAAATCCATGAGCACCGCGATGGTACCGCCTCTTTTTACGGGCGAGATCCCTTCGGGAACTGGTTTGAATACCTTTATGAGCCAGAAGAGGTAGCTCAATCAGAGACTCAGGTAGTTGCTGAGCCCATTTCTGTCTAGTTATGACTAAGGCAGACTTAGGCTGGATTGCCCCAGCGTCGCAATCCTGACCAGATCGCTGTGTTCGCTCATCAAAATGGCAGGAAAGCGGCTCGGGTTAATGTTTGTCGGGGTTTCGTAGGCCACTTGATAATGGGCTCCTGGCCCCGTTAGGCCGAAGTAAGCCTTGTACTCCTTATAGAAATCCAGGTAAGCCTTCTCCAGTTGTAGCGCCAGGGAGTTGACTAGCTCGCCTTTTTCTTTTAGTTTCCTCAGCTGTTCATTGAGTTCAGATTGGGTTGAGGCTTGAGTAGGTGTCTCTGATGAGGGCCTCTGGCTAACGTTGGGTTGATCCTGGAAAGTTGTCCTAGATAATTCGGTCTTGTCCATAGTGGTTAGCTCTCTGTAGCTCAGCGTTTAAACTCAAATCAAAGCACCCCGGTCTACAAGCGTCAGCGGCCAGATTATTTCACTTGCAAAATCCAGGTCAGTTCTTGTTTTCAAACTTACCAGTACGACTGGCTAGCATGACTACTTAATAGGACAAGATAAGCCGCTAGAGCAAGTAAACTTGCTAAGTTCTTCTTATCTTTAAGGAATTATTAAATCTAACGTCTGATTTTCTGAAATCGGAACTCGTTCATTCTCAGTTGCTTTTGTGATCTAGGCCTCTAGTTTTGAGATCGCAGACACTCGAGGGTCAATGATCTTCTTACCAATACCCGGAAAATGGATGGCCAGACAAATTTTATTGCCCGCCCCAAAGATGTGGGTGATTTTGCCTTCCCCAAAGGCCTGGTGGCTGACTTTTTCGCCTACTTCCCAATCATCCTCGTGGGTACCAGGTTTGTTGGTTTTTGGCTGCGGGTTGCGCAGTTTGGCCTCGCGGGTGGAGGTTGTCAATCGCGTTGGCAGAGTAGTCGCCGAATTGGTCAGAATGCTGTCTGGTGGTAGCTCTGATAAAAACATCGACGGCGTGGCAATTTCGCGCATGTTGCCATAGAGTCGGCGCTCGCGAGCATAGGTCATGAATAGCCGCTCCTGGGCGCGAGTGATGCCGACATAGCAAAGTCGGCGTTCTTCTTCGATAGCGGCTGCATCTTCTAGGGAGCGAAAGCTGGGAAACAGCCCCTGCTCTAACCCCACCAAAAAGACAACCGGAAACTCTAACCCCTTAGACGAGTGCAGCGTCATCAGAGAAACGCTATTGTCACCGTCTTTGTCATCATCGCGGTCCGAGTTAAGGGATGCATTTGCCAAAAAGGTCAGCAGCGTCGCGTCTTCATTTTCTTCCTCAAACTGAAGGACAGCATTGTATAGCTCCTGCACGTTTTGGATGCGGTCCAGGTCATCATCGTTGCCTTTGGCCTTGAGGTCTTCGATATAACCACTGCCTTCGATCACCTCCTGCACCAGCACCGAGGCAGACACCGTATCGGCTTTTGCTTGCCAGCTTTTGATCATCTCGGCAAACCCGCTCACCGCCCGGCTAGACCGTCCGGCCAGGGTTTTGACTGAGGTTTCATCACTGATAATTTCCCACAGGGGCACCCCCAGCTCACCGGACGCTTTCTCAAGATTGTCAAGGGTGGTCTTGCCGATGCCGCGACGGGGGGTATTGATCACCCGCTTGAGGCTGACAGTATCAGCAGGATTAGCAATCAGCCGTAGATAACCCACCACGTCCTTGATTTCGCGACGATCGTAAAACCTAAGCCCCCCCACGACCTTGTGTGGAATGCTAAACCGGGTCAGCACCTCTTCAAAGGCACGGGACTGGGCATTGGTGCGGTACAAAATGGCAAAATCTTTCCACCGCAGCTCAGGATTCTCAAACTCCAGGGGGCGAATTTGTTGATCCACCACATAGTCGGCTTCGGCCCGCTCATCGTCGGCTCGATAGCAAAAAATCGCCTCGCCATTGCCCCGTGTGGGCCGAAGTACTTTATCGATCCGCTCGGTGTTGTGGTCGATTAAAAAGTTTGCCACTTCGAGAATGTTGGCGGTCGAGCGGTAGTTTTCTTCAAGTTTGACCATGGTGCGGGTGTCGTCGTCGGGCAGCCCGTCACCAAAGTCGTCTTGAAACCCCATTAAGATCGTGAAATCAGCCGCCCTAAAGGAATAAATAGACTGATCAGCATCCCCCACCACAAACACCGAACGGTGCCGCCAGCTATCGGGAGTTTTGGTAAAGTTGCGGGTGGTGGCTCCGTTGGTTACCAGCAGCCGCACTAGATCGTACTGGGTACGGTTGGTGTCTTGATATTCATCCACCAAAATATGGCGAAAGCGATTATGCCAGTAGGACAAGACCTGCTCGTTTTGGAGAAATAGCTGGACTGGAAGCCGAATCAGGTCGTCAAAGTCAAGGGCGTTATTTTCAGACAGCGCGGTTTGATATTGGCGATAGACATCGGCAATGACGCGGCCCTTAAAGTTCGGATTTTCTTTTTCATATTCGTCTGGATCAAAGCTCTGGTTTTTGGCGTTGCTGATGGCGTAGCGTACCGAGCGCGGATTGAACTTGCGATCGTCCAAATTCATCTTATTGACCACAATATTCTTGACCAGGCTCTGGGCGTCTGACTCGTCAAAAATGCTAAAAGATCGGGTCCAGCGGTGCCCTGCGTTGCTTTGATATTTCTCGATATCAAACCGGAGAATGCGTGAACACAGCGCGTGGAATGTACCAATCCAAAGGTCTTTAATGAAATTTTTATAGACAAAAGAACGCAGCTGGGTTTGCTCATACTCGGGCAGCAGGTGTAATGGCTTTTGGTGACGGGCCATCGCCTCCTGCTCTGCAAACAGACGCTCAATGCGCTCCTTCATTTCACGGGCGGCCTTATTGGTAAAGGTCACCGCCAAAATATTTTCAGGATCAACCCGCTGACTCAAAATCAGGTTGGCAATCCGAAAGGTGAGGGCGCGAGTCTTACCAGATCCCGCCCCTGCTACCACTAGCAAAGGCCCACAAAAGTGCTCCACCGCTTGCTTTTGAGAGGGGTTAAGTTGGTTGATAAAATCCGCTGCTGGGGCCATGGAAAATTACGTCGGGTATCCCGTGAGATTGAGAAATTCTAGCTGGGCGAAGGGTAAAAGGGAAAGGGCGAAGGGGAGGAGGTGATAGGTTTGAGCTTTGAGGCTCTAAATGTTAGATGTCATGCAACTTAATACCTAACCCCCATTTAGTATTGCACTGGTTGAGAAAACCGGGTGTTGAGAAAACCTATAGAGACCCGTCATGCCCTTTGAGGTGCCGCCTCCACCGCTGGATAACGAGATTTACCTTAATCACCGCCGTTGGATGCTGCGGGCACTGGCGCTAGCTGAGGCGGCTGGCACAGTAGGGGATGTGCCAGTAGGGGCTTTGGTCGTAGGTCCTGACGCTCAAGTCCTGGCTGAGGCGGCTAATCGACGCCAGCGGGATCATGATCCCACAGCCCATGCGGAGGTATTGGCCCTCAGGGCAGCGGGGCAAAAGCTAGGTAACTGGCAACTTAACCAGTGCACCCTGTATGTCACCCTGGAGCCCTGCCCGATGTGCGCCGGAGCGCTTATTAATGCCCGTTTGGGGCAGCTAGTCTACGGCGCAGATGACCCTAAAGCTGGTGCTGTCCGCTCGGTGCTTAATCTCCCTGACAGTACTGCGTCTAATCATCGGCTCCGTGTCGTGGGTGGCATTTTGGGCGATGTTTGCCAGCAGCAGCTTCAGGATTGGTTTATGCAGCACCGTGGCAAAACGTCTGAAGCGTAAACGCCCTCGCTCTCCTGCGCTACCCTACCCTTTGCCAATCGTACCCTTTGCCAATCGTACCCTTTGCCAATCGTACAGGCGTTGCATGCAACGCCACTACCCATCACCCACCACCCACTACTCACCACCCACTACTCTCCGCCTCAGCCACCTTCCCTTTACCTCTTTTTCTTTCGCCAGAGGAGACGGCGTTAAAACTGTCATGCAAGGACTTTTAGGGACATAGGCGGACAGGGTACTTTAAGCACATGCGTGTGACTCTACCACTCCTGTTTGTTTCAGCTCTATGGTTCTCAATCTTCCCTTAACCCCC
>JBCCRZ010000036.1:0-18518 GCA_039200855.1 Cyanobacteria bacterium P01_D01_bin.44
CCAACCAACCCCTCCCAGGAAACACTGCAACCCAAGTCCCCTGATCAGGGAACTCGCGATCGCACCGATAGCTTTACTGAGGAAGATTTCATTGACCCCGATG
Organism: Cyanobacteria bacterium P01_D01_bin.44; assembly: GCA_039200855.1. GTDB lineage: Bacteria > Cyanobacteriota > Cyanobacteriia > Phormidesmidales > Phormidesmidaceae > SIO4C1. The sequence goes on from JBCCRZ010000036.1 coordinate 104, forward strand.
AAGATTTCATTGACCCCGATTCCGAGCTAGCTCCAGATATCTCGCCTTCTGAGTCATCGCCCGAGCCATCCGGGGTATCTCCGGCTGCGGACGATGAAGCTCTTGATGATTGGGGGCCTAAAACAGACACCAGCGATCTTGAGTCAGGCCCTGATTTGCAGGCAAGTCCGGCCCCGTCCCCCCAGCCAAATCCACCCTCCATCAACGAAGTTGTGCCCACCCCAGCACAAATCCCAGCGGCAGAGGGGGCCATTAAGCCCTATGGGGAACCCCTGGTTGGCCCGCTTACCCAGCTCCTTACCCGGCCAGCCAGCGATCAAACCGCAGCCCTGCCCCCTAATCTCAGTCAGCAGCTCACAGAGGGCAATTCGCCTAAGCTCACCCTCCCGACAAAGCCCCTCTCAGTCAAACCAGCCTTGACAGGCTTGACTTCAGCAGAGCCAGCAGTCACCGAGCCAGCAGTCACCGAGTCAGCAGTCACCGAGCCAGCCTCATCGGCTTCAACAATCGCCCCCTCCTCCACTGCAGGGGGCACCAGCTCAGACGCAGCAAAAGCCATCGAGCGAGCCCAGCCGTCTGAGCTACTGCCACAGTAGACTCAGCACTCAGCAGCAAATTCACCCCCTCATCCCAACTATCCCACCAAAAGTTCAGGCCCGACCCTGCCCCTAGGCAAGGGTGCAAGCTGGGTAGGCATTGGGAACGATCTTGATTTTTTATACAATCTTCGTTATACTTGCTACTTACTTTATAATGTTTTCATACTTAGGGCAATCTGCTTTACAGCAACAGTTTGGGCGCATCTCGCCCCTTTTGGGCGTTTCTAGTTCTATCGATGTTGGTCGGTCTCCCCGCAATTTGATGTAACCGATTTCATTTCCGTGATTCCCAGCTTAGCTGCTTAGATATCGGCTTAAACCGCCGTAATAGAACCGCTTTAAATGTATCCAATCCACTCCGGTTTGGGCGGATGCACTGTGAGATCAGTGATATCCCCTAAATTTTTTTTTTGGATTTGGTATCAATATCTTCAGGATCTTGATGAGATAGGTCAGTAATTAAGAACAAGGAGGTCGTTGGTTTATCACCAACACCACTTCCTACATATCGTCTATTCAACTTGAGATATCAAACAATGGGAAAGGCAGGAAAAGCACTCAAATCAGTTCTCACGCAATATGGCATAAGTCAAAATCGCCTGGCTGTCACCATGGGCGTCGCTCGGTCAACCGTAAACCAGTGGGTAAACGAGGTTAGTGATCCACTTGCTGACTCAGTGCCCGCAATTATGATTGCCCTAGAAGCCCTAGAGCCATCTGCAGCTAGAAACTTCCTCAATCTTTATCTAGATCGAGGCTAATCATCTCTAGCCATCTCCCTACCATCCATCTACGTCATCTACAGACCCCTTAAAGACTTTTGACTGCGGCATTTGCTAATCCCCCTTGCTTGTTTTCAAACAAGCCAAGTGTACGCAGCCTTCACCCTCAAATTGTCCCTATGCTAAATCCCGGCTAGCTGCCCGCAATATCACAACTTTTTGACGCTACGGCAACCAAACAGGATGCAGTCCTGAGAAAGGTAGCGTCTGGGGCTGGACGGGTGACGGTGTTTTAGCCAACCGATCTTCTAGACTTTTAAACAGCGGCAACAGCCATAGACGCCCCGCTGAGATCGCACGACCATCCTCCGCCCGAATTGCATTTCGATCGTCCAGATTGGCACTGTCCGCCGCCACGGTTTCATCAAACAAAATCGCCAACCCATCCGGCGAAATACTCATATTGACTGAGGGCTGGGGCGGCATTGCAATCAGATCAACTTTTTCGCCCGTTTTGACATTCACTGAAATTAAATAGGGCTGCACCTGATAGGTTTCACCCGGCAATAGCTGGCTAATCAAGCAGTACAACAGCTCGTTGGTCGGATCAAATTGCGCATCTAAGATAGACCCCGTGGCATCTAACAGCGGCTTTTCTTCGCCCTGACTCGACACCCAAAATAAGGTTTGGGTAAAGCGCTTTTCGGGGTCATTTTGGTTAAAGCTAACCATGGCCGCTGCGGTCCCATCGCTGGCCATGTCGAGTACCAGCCCATACTCCGGTAAAAAGTCCAGGGTCTCGCCAACTGTCTCCTGGACCGTTGGGTCTTCACTCAGGGCAATAATGGCCGTGCCCTCCCCTTGCTGGAGCAACAGGGACTGGCTATCCGGGGCAATCAAAAAGTCACCCCCCGGGTCAGTCTCAAGGGGGCGGGGTGCAGTCCCCTCAGCCAGCACCCAGGGGCCAAAATCAGAGGGGCTAGTCATGCTCAAGCGCTGCACCACAATCGTCTTGCCATCAGGGGATAGATCAAACTTAAGGTTTTGATACTCCTGGCTATCCAGCACCATTTTCACTTCGCCTGCGGCTTGGGTAACCGGTGATGACCGCTGCCAAAACCGTTGGGTTTCTGGCACAGCAGTGGGTAATCCCGTGGTCACGGTGTAAAGCTTTTGGGCTTGCTGGCCCTGCTGATAAGCCTTATAGTCTACTGCCGAAAACAAGATCCGGTCTCCCACCGGATAGGGTTTGAAATCAAGCACGACCCAGTCCTTAGGCGTCAGGGGCACTTCTTGCTGCTGGGTCAGGTTATAGAGCACCAACCGTCCCTGGTTTTCGCCCTCAAGGCCAATGTAGACGAGGCCGCGATCTCGACTCTGGAAGGTGCTCTCAAACTTATTAAAGTGATCCGGTTGGCTCCCCTCATTAACGTTAGACGACTGGCTAAACCGATCCTGCGCCCGGTCCAGACTGACCTCAAAGGTTTCGCCATAGGGAATTGGGAAATCAAGGGTATAGGCCATGCGGCGACCGGCCCAGCTAAACTTACCCAATAGCGGTGGCTCAATTTTTAGATTTTGCTCAACACTGGCCTCATCCATAGGCCGACTAAAGGTCAGCAAAAAAGCCACCTCCTCGGCCCCTACTCGCCGATCTTGCCAAGAAAAGTCGCGCACTCGGGCGGCGGCTCGATCTCCCACGGCAACCAGCACCATCACTATCACGCTCAGCCCGACCATCAATGTCAACGACAGTCGGTCCAGGGGCTGCAACCGCGAACGTTTGTGAGGCCGCTTAGCCTCTGACCTTTTAGCGTCTGGTTTAATACTCATAGGGATTGCGAGGTTCTTCAATATTATCGAGGGCGGTGGGTTTAATCACCAGCTGGCGACGGTCGTTGAGCGTCTCCGTCATCATATTGCCAGTCACCTCGAGCCAGCCATCCACCGGATAGGCCTTACGTGAGCCAATCACCTTGACCGGCAACCCCACTGGGTAAGCATCCGCCGCGCAGCAAGTGAGCACAAACCGAGAAATCATTAGATAGTCATCAGGCCATTCTTCGGGGTGAATCACAAATCCCTTCACCTTCACCGCTTGGTCAGTGTAAGCATCGGGCTCGGGATACACATTCAAGGTGCGCACCCAGTCAATAATGGTGCGTTCCTCAGGTTGGGTTTGGCGCACAAACCGCTGGGGTTGCGATCGCGTCAGCGACAGCGTATCTGACACCCCCCGCTGCAGCGCCGTATCACTGGCAAAGGCCCGTGGCGTATAAATCAGCCCAAAGATTGCCACCGCCAGCAGCAAAAAACTGCTCCACCTGGCAGGCAGCAACGTAAAGTGACTCGGCCCTGGTATTGTGGGTATCGGCTGCTTAAGCTTCGCCACCAGTTGCAGCAACTTAAACACCGCCATCAGCAACAGCACCACCGCCGCCGTATTTGATAGCCATTGATAGTCAGGGTGCAGCAGCACATACAGCTTGCCCGTAACCCAATACTTTACCAGCATGATGCCCCAGGCCCCCAGGGCCAGGATATCTAGCAAGTCTCGACCGTAGGCACTCAGGAGCAGGGGGTGTTTAGAAGAACGCTTTCTTTTTGCCATAGGAATGGGGGGAGAGTGGGAGCAGCGGAGGCAGAGGGAGCAGGGGAGGGGAAATTTTAGATTTTAGATTTTGGATTTTGGTGGACTTCAGGAATAGCCCTGTAGGTTATGACTAAGCATTTTCAAAGCCTTGACCTGCGACAGAGGTTAACTAATCACCAGTCCTCAATCCAAAATCTAAAATCCAAAATCACAAATACAAGTTAACCAACAACGTCAGCACAAAACACAGCTGGGCCGCCAGCACAAACATATAAATCACCGCCCTCGACTTAAACACGGTCATCATCAACCCCAAGTTTTTGAGGTCAATCATCGGGCCAAACACCAAAAAGGCGAGCAAAGAACCACTGGTAAACGTAGACGCAAACGACAGCGCAAAGAAAGAATCCACCGTCGAGCAAATCGATACCACCGCCGCCAGCACCATCATCGCCACAATCGACGACACCATCCCCTGCCCCAGGTTGAGGATTACCTCTCGGGGCACCGCCACCTGGATGATCGCTGCCACAGCACTGCCTAAGATTAGAACAGCCCCCAGTTCCCGTAGCTCCTGAATCATATTATCCACGGCCAGTCGCAGCTTTACTGGCCAGCTTTTTTCTTTGAGCGGATCGGCGACCAGTCGTTGGGCAGACGGGACATCTAGCTGCGTCGTCTGCCCCGCTGCCTGCATCAAAAAAGTACCTGACTTGAGCAGCGTCGGTTTATCTGGCTCAGCTGGCGTCGACCACTGCAAGACACTGCGGGCCACCTTAGGCTGCAGCAGCGGGCGCATATCCTTTTGGCGACTAAAAACCCAGCCAATGGTCGTGGCAATTAGCAACGTAAACCCCACCCGCAAAAAGACAAGCTCCGGCTGGTCGCGAAATGCTACCCAGGTTGCCCAAAACACAATCGGGTTAACGGTCGGGGCTGCCAGTAAAAAACCAATTGCGACAGGCGACGGGGCTCCCTGCACAATCAATCGCCGCGCCACTGGCACATTGCCGCATTCGCAAACCGGAAAAAAGATCCCTAGCAAGCTCCCTGCTAAGGCACCCAATAGGGGGGTCTTGGGCAAAATACTAATGAGCTTTTGTTCACTGACGAAAAACAGTAAAAGGCTGGAAAACGCAACCCCAATCAACAAAAAAGGAATCGCCTCAACCAGCAAGCTCAAAAAGAGCGTAAAGGCATTATTGAATTGAGCCATGGTGTGTGAACGAACAAACACGGCGGTCTATCGCCATTGACCTGACATTCTACAAGAAGGCGTCTGATTTTGGATTTTAGATTGCCGATTTTGGATTTGGGTAAGGGTAGGTGGACAGTCGTGGATGCTGTCTACACCTTATGCCAATAGCTCGCTAACCTCATTCTAAAATCCAAAATCCCCCTACCATAGCCGAATCTCGGTCACCGTAATCTTGCCTGCAAAACACAGATCCACATCCGCCCCCGGATCGCGGGACCGACTGCCATAGTCGCCCGTGTAGTGAAACTGCCCATCACGAATCTCATAGGCCGTGGGCAACGGTTGGGTACAGGCCTCACAGAAAACAATGTCGGGTTCTGGCACACCATAGGGCAAATTCACATTCCAAAAGCGACCGGGCTGGTGGGATTCTGACATGAGCTTTGCCAGCACACGGGCAGTCAGTCGAGCGGCTCGATCCCAGTCAACGGGCTGGCGCTGATAAATATAGTGGGAAATGGCAATGCCGTTAACCCGTAACAGCGCCGCCTCCCGCACCGCCGCTACCGTCCCAGAGACATGTATATCGGACCCGAGATTGCCGCCTGCGTTGATGCCCGAGAGCACCCACTGGGCTTGGGGATATAGATGACTCAGGGCAACTCGCGCACAGTCGGCGGGGGTGCCTCCAATGGCGTATTCATGCTCACCGCGGACATCGATGGCTAGAGGTCCACCCCGATTGAGCTGGTGGCTGCACCCCGACAGGGGCTGATCGGGGGCTACAATCGCACTGGGCTGACCGTTAAGCGCCCGTTTCAGGGCGTGGATTCCGGGTGCGTCAATGCCGTCATCGTTGGTCAGGACAATTTGAGGTTGCATGAAGGCAGAGGGCTGGGAGAAGCGGGTGGTGGGTAATGGGTGAAGGAAAGTGGGGGAGGTGGGGAAGGTAAGGAGGACACACTAAACTAATCGGAACTCCATTCAGTATCCCATCAGGCTCAGTTGGGGGTCGTGCCTGTGAAGGCGAGTTCGGCGGGGCCGGTCATATAGACGCGATTGTCAGTGGCCGACCATTCGATTTCTAAAGGACCGCCGGGTAGCTCTACGGTGGCTTTGCGAACTGACAAGTCAGCGCTGGCGCGATCGCACTTCCCATTCAGCACTGCGGCCACCAGCGACGCACAGGCCCCGGTGCCACAGGCCAACGTCGGCCCAGCGCCCCGTTCCCACACCCGCATCTTTAAATAGTCGGGCCGTACCACCTCGATAAACTCGGTGTTGATCCGCTGGGGAAACACCGCGTGGTGCTCAAACTGAGGCCCAATCTCCGCCAGAGGGACCGCCGCCACATCAGATACAAACGTAATGCAGTGGGGATTGCCCATGCTCACACAGGTCACCGAGTAGGTCTGCCCCGCCACCGTCAGCGGCACATCAATCACCTTGTCCTGTTCGCCGCCCAAGGTGGTAGGGATCTCCCCTGCCAGCAGTCGCGGTTCCCCCATATCGACGGTTACCTGACCATCGGGCTGTAGCTCTGGCACAATCAGCCCCGTCAGAGTATGAATCTTGTAGCGGTGGGGCGAGGTGGGCGGGTTGCCATCAGCAGTCTCCAGGGTGCCAATAAACTTAGCCAGACAGCGAATGCCATTGCCGCACATCTCAGGCTCAGACCCGTCGGAGTTAAAAATCCGCATTGTATAGTCGGTACCATTTTGTCCCGGCAGAGCAAAAATCACCCCGTCGGCCCCAATGCCAAAGTTGCGATCGCACAGCTTCACCGCTTGCTCTGGCGTAACCATAGGCTCCGATTGATGACGGTTATCCACCAAAATAAAATCATTACCAAGGCCGTGATATTTGCTGAATGCGATCGACATGGTGAGGGAGTACCTGTTCAGATTAAATTGTCAGATGGGTTGAGGCAGGGGAGCAGAAGGGGCAGGGGAGGAAAGGGGGCAGAGGGGGCAAAAAAAACTTACCTGATTAGTATCGCATAGCAGACTTTACTCAACAGGACTTCCCAACTCACTCACCTCACCCACTCACCCACTCACCCACTCACCCACTCACCCACTCACCCACTCACCCACTCACCTCCCCACCTCACCTACTCACCCACTCACCTTCCCCACCTCACTCCACCCACCACCTACTCCCCCTTCCCCTAGCACCATCAACCGGGTAATTTAGGACAGTGACATCACTACTGTGAGGAGATCCTATGGCCACTGACTTTGATACCGGCTTACCCAGCTTTCGCCAGGTACAAATGCTCATCCGCGATAAGCAACCCATCGAAATCAAGCTCATGACGGGGGACGTCTACAACGGCAGCATTCGCTGGCAAGACCAGCACGCCATCTGTATAGAGACCGAAGGTCAGGCCATGACTATTATGCGTGGGGCCATTGCCTATTTGAAAACAAACACTTGACGTGGTTTACAATCGCAGTTAACCGGGGGCATCAAAGTCGTTCGCCTGTCCTCATTACACACATCACATCATGTTTGCTTCTATGAGTTCATTTCTAGCCTGGGTGCAGCAGTGCTTGCAAACGAGGCGGTTGCGTTGGTTTGCGCTAACCGTCCTAGCTGGTAGCATTGCCACCCTGGCCATCTTCAGTCGCCCCGCCCAGGCCTACGAGGTGCAATTTATCCCCAACAACCCTCAGCTGGGAGATACCGTTGCGGTTGTGATTCAGGGCGATACCGACGACACCCCGCCGACCGTAACCGTGCTAGACAAGACTTATCAATCCTTTCCAATCTCAAGTAACCAGTTTCGAGCCCTGGTCCCCACCAGCCCCGTCAACACCCCCGGTCGCCTGAACGTGCAGATCTCGGGCGAAGCTGGCACCAGTCATGTAGCCGTCGGCCTTAGAGATCGCAGCTTTCCCACCCAGCGCATCACCCTTTCCCCCGGTCGCGCCGGGTTAGAAGGCACCGACTACGAGTTTGACCGCATGGATGCCCTCAAAGCCATGGTCACCCCTGAGAAATATTGGGATGGCCCGATGGCTCGACCCAGCGATGGACGGGTCAGCTCCATCTATGGCCTACGCCGCTACTATAACGGCGTCTTTGCCGAAAACTACTACCACCGAGGTGTTGACTATGCCCAGGGCAACGGAGCCCCCATATATGCCCCCGCCGCTGGCCGCATCGAACTGGTGGGTCGGGTAGAAGACGGCTTTCAGCTCAACGGCAACACCATTGGTATCAACCACGGCCAGGGCGTCGTCAGTGTCATGATCCACCTGTCAGGGTTCAATGTGCAAGAAGGCGACTTTGTCGAGGCCGGTCAGCTGATTGGTCGCATGGGCTCCACTGGGTTTGCGACTGGGCCTAACCTGCACTGGGGTCTTTACGTGAATGGCGTGTCGGTTGACCCGGTGCCGTGGCGGTATGACGGGGTTGGATAAGGGTAGTGGGTAGTGGGTAGTGGGTAGTGGGTGTGAGAATTTTAGATTTTGGATTTTGGATGGTAAGTGGATAAGTGGGTGATCGATATCTCCCCTAACTTCCCCATCTCCGCGTCACCGTGTCTGCTCCCCCGCTCCCTCTGCCCTTCGCCCTTCGCCTTGCCCCTGTCCCCTCCACTCTCCACCCGCTGCCATCAAAAAAATCAAATATCCGTGAAAGCGCTGTTGTCGATTTAGCTAATTTTCAACGAAAACCGATATGGTGATGCATTCGTAATGCATATCGTTTCTCTCTAGAACGAATGTGTTCGCGTGGTCACTGCCGGGAACACTAGCCCCAGATAGTTAGAAATCAAATTTTTCTAAATCCCTCACATAAGAACGAAACGGAGCCGATCAGTAGGATGAGTAGTATCGAAAAGATTGTTGAACAAGCCCTGCAGGATGGTTATCTAACCCCTGCCATGGAAGCTGAAGTTGGTCGCATCTGCGATACTGCTTCCGAGCTTTCCATTGAGGAATATATGGCCCTAGACCGTCTCATGGGCTCACTGCTGACCGGTGAGGTGGTGGCCGTTCCTCGTAAGCAGTTTATTAATGTCATGGAGGAACTGGTCCTAACCGAGGCCATCGCCCGCGTGGCGGAGATCGAGGCCAACAACGATTGCACCCTCGACCTGGGGGACGTGGCAGCTTATGCACTCAACCGCCTACCGCCCCTCTATGCCACCACCGAAGAGGGGGCTAGCTACCAACGGGATAAAGCTCGGGCTGAGCTGGCTGAGCTGATCGCAGGTCAGGTACAAGATGCGATCGCAAACAACCTCAATCGTCCTGATTTCTTCCCCGAGCGTCAAACCATCAAGCGCACCACTGGTGAAGGCAGCTTCTTGGGCCAGATGAACGATTTGCTCAAAGACTATGCCCACAAGTTTGAGTTACAAGCAGGGGTTGCCTAACCCAGCAATCGTTGTTTTCTCCCTTGTTTTGACAGAGTTATCTTCCTTTGTAGTAGAGCTGCTGATTTATCTCGGCAGCTTTTTTATTGGTCTATTTTTTATTGGCCTGTTTTTTTAAGGGCTCGTTACTCAGGGCTCAACCGTGATCAGCGTCCCCAGAGCAAGCTGGTCATAAAGCTTTTGAATATCCTGGTTGCGCATCCGAATGCAGCCGTGGGAGACCGCCTGCCCGATGAGAGCTTCTTGATTGGTGCCATGGAACCCAATTTGATGGGTGCCATCGCTCCAAAACCCAATCCAACGAGCCCCAAGGGGATTATCTGGCCCAGGCTCAATGACATCGTGGGTAACAGGATGCTGCCAAGCTGGGTTTTGCTGCATTTGCAGCACCTCAAAAACCCCCACTGGCGTTTGCCAATCATCTTGACCAATGGCCACCGGATATTGCTCAACCAGCTCACCTTGCCTGTAAAGCTTAACCTGCCGCGTCGCTAGCTTAACCCGCACCTCAACTTGAGTAGCCTCTGGGATAGGGGCCTCTGTGTCTGGTTGAGCCTCTGAGCGTGCTGCTGACAGCTGTGCGACTGAAGAAGTGACTAAAGGACGACGCCCGCTCCATTGCGGTCGTTTTCTAGATCCTGCTGTCCCAGGCCGTACCGTCCCAGATTTTACTGTCCCAGACGGGTTGGTCTCGGATAGATTGGTCTCGGATAGATTGGTCTCAGATGGATCAGGCTTAGGTATCTCTATGGCTAAAAGCTGTGCCCCCTTCAAACGGGCATCGACAGCCGCTGCTGAGTTCTCATCGCTGGGAGGATCAGCCGCCATCACCGATAAGGGAGCCAACGACGTCATCACTACGTTCTCTTTTCGTAACGCTAGCGGATCAGCGCATTCAAACACCAGCAACCCGATTGCCGAGCAAAAACACAGCAAGACAAAACATCGGTTAAGGGGCTCCTGATCGCTGAGCATTAATGGGCTTTGGCGAATAAGTGGGCAACAATTGACAGGATAGCGCTGATTTAGAAAAACGGGAACTCAACGCCATGACACTCCAATTTCAACCCGCTCAACTCTCCGATAGGGAGACTGTTGTGACCATGATGGCCGATTTTTACGCGGGCGAATATATTTCTTTTAAGGCATCCGACGCCCAGGCTGCCATTACAGGCTTAATCCAGACCCCTCACTACGGCGGCATTTGGCTCATCCAACTCAATGCCCAAACCATCGGCTACCTCGCCCTCTGCATTGGCTATAGCCTCGAATACAAAGGCCCAGACGCCTTTCTCGACGAAATCTATCTCCAACCCACCTACCGCCGTCAAGGCATCGGCACCCAAGCTATCAGCTTTGCGGAAAAGGTTTGTCGCGAGCGCGGCATCCATGCCCTACACCTGGAAGTTGAACATCACAATCCAAAAGCCCAGAGGTTCTACGAAAAAACGGGTTATGTCTTACACAATCGGGCACTAATGACGAAATGGCTCTAACCTTGAGGTGATTCCGCCTGCTTTGACCTACTGATACGAAGTCCTGGTTGGCTACCCTCGACACCGTTCCATTCTTTTGCCATGACGACTCAAATCGAATCAGCTCGACTGTGGGAACCTGGCTTACCTGGCATTGAACTTTTTGAAGCGCGATTGTTTCGCCACAGATTCAACAAACATTTTCATGAAGCTTATACGATTGGCCTTAATGAGACTGGGCGGGGGTGCTGTCAGCATCAGGGTGAAGATTATTTCCATATTCCTGGCACTTTCAATCTGATTAATCCGGGGGATATTCATACAGGGCAGGTGGCGTCTAGCGATGGTTGGGCGTTTCGTAATCTTTATATCAGCCCGCAACTGATCGAGAACACATTGGCCCAAATGGAATGGACAAGGCGAGGCAGTCCCTACTTCCAAGCCCCTATTGTGGGCCATCCTTGTCTGCGTCCTGTTTTCTATCAGTTGTTTAATGCGCTGAACGAAGGCACCTCTCGGCTCACCCAACAGTCTCTTTTGCTCGAGTTACTATCCCAGTTGTTTCAAGTAAATGCAGAACATCGCCTTGATTTGAAGCCGGTCAAAGCAGAGTCAAAAGCAGTTGCCCAAGTTCGCGCTTATCTACAAGCTCACTACGCTGAGAATATTTCCATCGATAACCTGGCACACCTGGTCAACCTGAGTCCTTACTACCTGATCCGGTGTTTTCGGCAACAGGTTGGTTGCCCGCCCCACCAGTATCAGCGACACTGGCAACTGCTGCAGGTTAAACAAGTCTTAAGGACACAGACCCCCCTCTCTGAAGTGGCAACAGAGCACGGTTTTTATGACCAGAGCCATTTAAACCGGGTATTTAAGCAAACCTTTGGGGTCACACCGGGGCGCTATCGAAAGGACAATTTTGTCCAATACGGGGGCAGATCAGCTGACATAGCCTGATTGGGTATCCAAATTGCCATAGCCCATGACGCTCATTAAAGACTTCTCCCTGTCTGCTGTCATTGCAGGCTTTGTCACAATCTTGGTCGGCTTTACCAGTGCTGCTGTAATTGTTTTTCAGGCTGCGCAGGCCCTAGGAGCCTCACCCACTGAGGTGGGCTCCTGGCTATGGGCGCTGGGCTTAGGAATGGGGTTAACGAGCATTGGGCTGTCGCTATGCTATCGGGTGCCGATTGTGACGGCCTGATCTACGCCCGGTGCGGCAATGCTAATTACCTCTGCAGCCGGTGTCTCAATGGCGGAGGCGGTGGGGGCTTTCCTGATTTGTGCCGGGCTGATTACGATGTTTGGATTTATGGGCTGGTTTGAGCGCATCATGCGTCACCTGCCCCTCTCCCTGGCGTCGGGAATGCTGGCGGGGATATTGCTGCAGTTTGGACTGGATGTGTTTACGGCCATGCAAACCCGCTTTGTGATGGTCTTTGTCATGTTTTGTGTATATATCGTCCTGCGTCGTAGCGTTCCACGTTATGCGGTAGTAGCTGCGTTGATCTCAGGGATCTTGATCGCGGGGAGTCAGGGGTTAGTCCAGCTTGAAACGGTGCAACTACGATGGGCTCAACCAGTGTTAACCCTACCTCAATTTTCAGTCAGTGCCCTGATGGGCATTGCCCTGCCGCTGTTTCTGGTCACGATGGCGTCCCAAAATGTGCCTGGGGTGGCTACAATTCGGGCCTTTGGGTATAGTGTGCCAACCTCGCCTCTAATCGGCTGGACCGGCGCAGCCACCCTGCTACTGGCCCCATTTGGGGCATTTGCCATCAACCTGTCAGCGATTACGGCGGCAATTTCGATGGGACGCGAGGCCCACGAAGATCCGCAAAAACGCTACGTCGCGGCGGTTACAGTTGGCATACTTTACATAGTAATTGGGCTGTTTGGCGCAACGGTGGGATCTGTCTTTGCGGCGCTCCCCCAAGAGCTGGTCCTTGCGATCTCAGGACTGGCGCTACTCGGCACCATTGGCAACGGGCTGGCCATCGCCCTGGCCCAAGATAAAGAAAGAGAACCCGCGCTCATCACCTTTCTGGTCACCGCGTCTGGTGTGACACTGTTTGGTATTGGGTCTGCCTTTTGGGGACTGATTGCAGGGGTTTTAACCATTGTCATCTCGCAGGTAAGTCATCGCCTGATCAGCTCCGGAGGCCCATCAGGTTAAACAACTTGTAAACAATCCGTGCCCCTACATTGCCATCCCACTCCCCTGGCCCCGCCTCACACAGATCAAACCCAATAATCTCTCGCCCGCTCTCCACCACTGTTCTCAGCAAACAATACGCCTCCTCCAACGCTAGCCCCCCCGGCACTGGCGTCCCTGTCCCGGGGCAGAGTTTTGGGTCCAGACCGTCTACATCAAAACTGACATAAACCCGTTGAGGCAGATCAGTCACAATCTCCTGACAAGTCACCAACCAGGGCGTACCCCCATACCCTTTTTGCTTGAGCACCGAGTCAAAATGCATCACCACCCGCCCCTCTGAGTGCTCCGCCAAAGCCACCTCCCCTAGAGAAACATCTCGAACCCCCACCTGTACCAGCTTAGAGATTTGCGACACCTTAAGTGCGTTATGCATAATCGACGCATGGGAAAACTCGAACCCCTCATAGGCATCGCGCAGGTCAGCATGGGCATCGATATGGAGGATACCAAAATCAGGATAAACCTCCGCTAACGCCTGTAAATAGCCCAGGGGCACACTGTGATCTCCCCCCACAACCCCCAATTTTTTTCCCTGAGCTAGGACTTGCCGACTCTGATCGCGCACCCATCGGTTCATCGCCTCACAGCCCTGATTCACCTCAGCCAAGTTCCTGGCCAGGGTGTCATCCTGATTAATATCCAGCCCCTGCTCTTGCCCCGCAATCAGCTGGGCCGCTTTAGTCCGCAGATCAACATTGCTCGCCATTAGCTCAGACGAAATCGGCATCATCCAGATACCCTGGTGCCATCCAGTCGGATTATCCAAATCAAAAAAATCAAGCTGGGGTGACGCCGCTAACATCGCCTGTGGCCCTTGGGCAGTCCCCGCGCCGTAAGAAACCGTCACCTCCCACGGCACCCCTAACACAATCACATCCGCCGTCTCGTAATCAAACGGGAACCCAAACAGATTGCCGTTACTGACCGCAACCTCGCTGGGGTCAAAACTGGCGATTATCTCTTGCTTGGTGACCATCCTTCGGGTCTCTCTTGAACAACTTTGAGCTTTCGAACGGTGCGTTGTTAGGGGACATTCCTGGTCCCTGTGAGATATCGACTATATTGAACGCACCCTACGTCCCCCCCTCGACCCTCGACCCTTGCTCATGCCTTCAACATGTTCTGAATAAACGTAGGCAAACAAAACGCCGCTCGGTGGATGCCTGGATTGTAGTATTGCAGGTCGTAATCTTGGGAAATTTGCTGCGATCTCACCTCATCTACCCCCTCCGTCGGATGCGGTCCCCCTTTAGTGCAGTAGGTAAAGCTCCACATCCCGGTTGGATAGGTCGGGATAAACGCCAGATAGCAAAACACATTTTGAGGCTCAAAAATGCCGCGCAAACAGCGATTCAAATCCACAAAGGCATGTTGGTTAAAATGCGGCGATTCGCTTTGGGCCGTGATCACCCCGCCCGGTTTTAAACAGCGATACACATCTTTGTAAAAGCTGGCACTAAACAACCCCTCCGAAGGCCCCACCGGGTCGGACGAATCCACCACAATCATATCGAATTGCTCATCCGGTGCTTCGCTGACATACTGGATGCCATCATCAATGAGCAGATCGAGTTTTGGATCGTCCAGCGAAGACGATAGAGCCGGTAAAAACTCCCGAGAGGCCCGCACCACGGCCTCATCAATCTCGACCATCGTGACCTGCTCAATCTGCGGATAGCGCAAAATCTCGCGAACGCTGCCCCCATCGCCGCCGCCAATCACCAGCACCGTCTTGACATCCGGCTTACTGACCATCGGCACATGGACGATCATCTCATGGTAAGCCTTTTCATCTTTCTCACTGCACATCACCATCTTATCGACGGCGAGCAGCTTGCCATACTCAAAGGTGTCAAAAATCTCAACGGTTTGATACGGTGACTTTTCGCGAAAGATGCGCTCCCCACTGTGGCGAATCGACAGCGCCATATTCTCGTTGCGATCGGTAAACCATACACTGCGGCTATACTTCGGCGTTGTTAGCTTTTGAGTTGCCTGGTCCCTCAGGTCACCCAGGTCGATATCTGTTTCAATTCTCTCTAGCAGCTCTAGCTGACCGCGATCGATCTCAACCGCAGAGCCATGCTCTGCCTGAAACGCTCGTTTGAGCATTTTGTAGGACACCCATGGGTTAACCGAGTCACCGCAGGTAAACAAATCCACCGCCGCATAGCGATACTCGGGCCAGGTATGAATCGCCAAATGACTTTCTTGAATCACCACCACCCCTGAAACCCCAAACGGTGAAAAGTGGTGAAACACAGAGCTGATAATCGTCGCTCCCGACTCCTTAGCTGCCTCAACCATGCTGGACTCAATCAACGGCACCTCGTTGAGGATCTCAGCAGAGCAACCGTGAAACTCCACCAGAATATGTCTTCCAAGCGATTCCATAGACACCCCCTTATCAGCTCATTCAGTGTATAACCATTCGCGATCTGAAGAAAATCTCAACAGCCTTTAGTGAAAGCTTAATTTCCCTTTGAACCAGACTTAAGCAAGCCCTAACCTCAGCTTTTTGCGTTTTGTCTAAGTTCCGCACCGCTAACGACGGACTATTTCAGTCTGACGAATGGTCACCTCTGGGCCAAGTATATTGAGACCCACGGCGCTGAGGGACTGCAGCGCCCCGACTGGGTGAAGCAGCTGGATGAAAAGTCCACCGAGTACCAGACCTACACCCTGGTTACCCCCGAGTCTGACTAGCTCAGTAGCGAAATTGTAGATCTGGTGCAGTCAGATCTTCTAAATACTCAACAACTTGGGAAAGTTGGGGATTTAGAACTTTGCAAACCTAGGAGAAATAGTTTTAAGAAAATATAATATCAATAATCCTGTCTTACTATAAGTATTAGGCAGGAAGTTTTATCTAAATTGTGAGTTATGCACCATGGATTGGTTTCAAACTAAATGCTGGACTCGACCTACCACCAACTCACCACCTACCACCAACTCACCACTGACGAAATAGCTCAACTTGGAGAACGCTATGAGCTGTTAGAGGCGATTGGGCAGGGCGGTATGGGGATTGTGCTGCGGGGTCACGATCAGGTGCTAAACCGGGCGGTTGCCCTCAAGTTATGCAGACCCCATGCTGACGTTTCGCGGCTCCATCGGGAAGCCGTTGCGATGGCTGGGATTCAATCTCGGCATGTGGTGTCCGTTCATGATTTTTTGAAACTCAATCAGCACCGGGGGGTGCTGGTCATGGATTGGATTGACGGTCAAGACCTGGCAACGATTATGCGCGACCGTTCGACGATACTCAACGACGATGTCGTTCGGCAGTGGATGCGCGATGTCTGTACTGGCATGATCGATGCCGAGGCTAAAGGGGTCATTCACCGAGACCTAAAGCCATCTAACATTATCATCGACGCGCACCAGCGGGCTTTGGTGATGGATTTCGGCATTGCCACCGGGCAAACGATGGAGCATCTAACGTTGGATGGTCAGGTACTGGGCACTCCCTGGTACATGGCTCCAGAACAAGCCGAAGACCCTAGCAATGTTGATACGCGGGCCGATGTGTATAGCTTCGGTGCTACTTTTTACCACGCAATTGTCCGTCAGCCACCCTTTGAAGCCGAGACGCCCTGGTCAGTGGTCTGGAAGCACAAGACGGAACCGCTCATTCCACCCAAATCGCGGAATCCATCCGTGAGTAGCGTATTGAATGACTGTCTTGAGCGGTGTTTGGCAAAAGATCCCGCAGATCGTTTTTCAAGCTTCTCTCAGATCAATGAGGTACTTGGCTCGTCAAGCATACAGCCTTGGGAGCACACGATGGATGAAACGCTTGCAAACTATCTCGGCATCTTCAAAGTTCATCGCAAGCAGTTTTTAGGCGCTGACCCAACAGAACATGAACAACCCACCATCTTTGATTTTCCAAACAGGCGTCGATTAAAGATTCTCTTTGGAGATTTGACTGAGCAAACGGTTGACGTTCTCGTGAGTTCTGATGATGCCATGTTAACGATGAGCAGTGGCGTATCTGCAGCCCTAGCCAAAAGAGCGGGTGGGTCATTCCGTGAAGAGGCACAACGGTTTACGCCTGTTCGCGCTGGGAGGGTGGTCGTCACTGCTGCCGGTGACCTTCCGTCAAGATTTGTGTTCCACGGTATCTCAATCGGAGTCGATGGAGAGTCTCGGCAGTTTCCCACACGCGATGTCATTGCTGAAATTGTTGATAGCTGTTTCTACCAAGCAGAAACGTTATCCATTGAGTCAATTGCCTTTCCACTGCTAGGAACAGGTAATGCAGGATTTCCTCGGGGTATGGCCTTAGACACCATGTTTCGCATTATTGCCCACAGGCTACTAAGGCGAGTATCCCCCATTAAAGAAGTTAGGATTGTCCTTTGGCCCCAAGCTTCGTCATCAGAGGACATGACCCTGATCATGAGCCGGGATGAGTAGTTCTCCTTCACAGGCCATGTACGAGAAGCTTTTGCAACAGCTCAATCAACTGGTCCCCCTGAATCCTCAGCAACAAAGAGAGCTTTATCGAGCAGTCCGCTCAGAGACACTGCCCAAAGGGTCTATTTTGCTGAGCCAAGGGGAAATCGCCAACGACCTTTACTTTGTAGCAGCAGGCATCATTCGTTCTTTTTGTCACCTCAATGAAAAGGAGGTGACTCGATGGTTTGGCACTGAGGGAAGCTTTTGTACTTCTTACTTTAGTTTTACTTATCGTCAACCTAGTGAAGATAGCCTCGTCCTCGTCACAGACTGTGAACTGCTGTCGATCAGCTGTGAGGGGCTGCAAAATCTATTTCATACAGATAGCGCATGGATTGATTTGAGTCGGCGTCTGTTGGAACATTACTACACCCATTTGTTAGAACGGGTGATGTCTTTTCAGACCCAGTCGACCGCTGAACGGTACAACAGCTTTCTTCAAGAATATTCAGGGATTGCGGATCAGATTGCGCTTGGGCATCTAGCTTCTTACCTAGGCATGACTCAGGAAACGCTTAGTCGCCTCCGAGCCAGAAGAAAGAAACGCTAGCAAACCCCATTAGGGGGATTTAACTCAAAAAATTGCCTTTACGCTAGCTGATTTTAGAACTGATGCTCGAGGGCACCCCCTTACAACTTTGGCGATGAGATCGCAGCACCGATCCGATTAATGTCATGAACTATGCACTTTATAAAGTGCATCTATCGCAGGTAAGAATGTCATTCAAAAAAATAATGAATTGTTTCGAGAAAGGC